>CAVEWO010000010.1:0-12404 GCA_963619345.1 Bacteroidaceae bacterium | reverse complement strand
TTCATCTCTGACCTCCATGTCTCCCGCCTTTACCGCCACAAGCATGTCATGCATTTCCTGGTCACGATACCGCGGCAGACTCGCCGTATTAACACCACATATTTCCACTTTGCCGGTCATAAATAATTATCCTCACATATCCTTCGCTCCCCTTTTAGCGACCTTCAATGCCGTAATATATTTATGTGCAGATCGTCTTTTTTTTATTCTGCATGCAGCATATCAAACCGTAGTTTTTTCTTCACAAAAAACGGCAGCACGCCCTGAGCATGTCGCTCATCGCATCGCTGCCGTTTCATCATATTTCATCATATATCCTGCGTTATGCAAGCGCCTTTTCAAGTATACCAAGCCCCTCGTCGATTTCCTCATACGTTATCGTAAGTGGGGGAAGAAGCCTTACCTTGTCCTTTGCAGTAAGTATCATAAGACCACTTTCAAGCGCATCACTGACTACCTTCGAAGCCTCTTTACCTTCTACCGCAACTCCGAGCATCAGACCCATTCCAGAGACGCCTTTTACCTGAGGCATAGCCATCAGCTTTTCTTTTATATATTCGCCTTTTGCTTCCACTTCCCTGAGGAACACGTCGTCCATTCTCGTCAGCACTTCGACTGCACCTGCGCATGCGACAGGATTTCCGCCGTACGTCGTACCGTGATCGCCGGGTTCGAGCACATCACAGCATTTTTCACTGAATATTGCACCACCGATAGGAAGACCGCCGCCGATACCCTTTGCAAATGTCACAATATCAGGCTTCACACCGAAATGTTCGTGCGCAAACAGCTTGCCACTTCTGCCGATACCGGTCTGCACTTCATCGACTATGAACAGGATATCTTTTTCTCTGCAAATCTTTTCTGCCGCTTTTACGAAATCCTCATCCAGATTGAGCACTCCGCCCTCTCCCTGTATCATTTCCATCATTATCGCGCATGTGTTTTCGTCAGCGAGTTTTTCAAGCTGTGCCGCATCGTTCGCATCACAGTAGTCGAATCCGCCTACGAAAGGAGCGAAGAACTTGTGGTAATGATCCTGACCTGTAGCCGTTATCGTCGCCATAGTCCTGCCGTGAAACGAATTGTTGAGCGTGATTATCTTGTTCACATTCTCGCCCTTGTTCACCGTGCCGTACTTTCTGGCAGTCTTTATAGCCGCTTCATTAGCCTCCGCACCGGAATTTCCGAAAAACACCTTCTTCAGACCTGTTCTCGAGGTTAGCATGTCCGCCACCTTCACCTGCGGCTCCGTATAGAACAGGTTTGACACGTGCTGCAGCTTTTTCAACTGATCAGTCACAGCCTCTACCCATCCGTCATCGCAGAAGCCAAGTGAGTTTACGCCTATTCCTGCTGTAAAATCTATATATTTCTTACCGTCTGCCGATGTGCAGCAAGCGCCTTTTCCGCTCTCCGCCACCAGATCATATCTGCTGTATGTCGATACTATTTTTTCCTTATCCAGTTTCTTGATCTCGTTACTATTCATTCCAGTATTTCTCCTCGTTTTCTTTGATGATCGCTGTTCCTATACCTTTGTTTGTAAATATTTCTAAAAGGAGCCCGTGCGGTATCCTTCCGTCCATGATATGCACTCTCGACACACCTTTGTTGATAGCGTCTATGCAGTTTTCGATCTTAGGCAGCATGCCGCCCGAGATCACTCCCTGTTTGATCAGATCCTGCGCTTCGTTCGTGTAAAGCTCTGATATCACGGATTCCGGATCTTCAGGATCGAGTCTCACACCTTCTACATCCGAAAGATATGCGAGCTTCTCAGCCTTGAGTGCTGTAGCTATCGAACTTGCCGCTTCATCGGCATTGATATTGTATGTAACTCCGTTCTTGTCCATTCCCACAGGAAAAACAACAGGCAGAAAATCTTTCTCCAGCAGATCCGTCAGGATCTTCGTGTCCACTTCAGTCACATCACCGACAAAGCCTATATCCTCGTTTCCCGAAAACTTCTTTTCTACTGTGAGAAGACCGCCGTCCTTGCCACTTATACCTGCAGCCTTTATACCAAGAGTCTGGATCTTTGCAACCAGCTCCTTGTTCACCCTTGCGAGAACCATCTCCGCAAGTTCCATCGTGTCGGCATCCGTGACTCTCAGACCATTCACGAATTTAGTATCCATACCTACCTTATCCACCCATCGACTGATCTCCTTACCACCGCCATGAACGATGATCGGCTTGAATCCTATCAGCTTGAGCAGCACAACGTCCTCAATGACGTCCTGCTTGAGCTCCTCGTCTATCATAGCACTGCCGCCGTATTTTATAACGATTATTTTTTTACTGAAACGCTGTATATAAGGCAGCGCTTCTATAAGTACTTCTGCTTTATCTAAATATTTCTGGCTTACCATCATTAACTCCTGTAGTCTCCGTTTATCTGAACGTAATCATAAGTGAGATCGCATCCCCACGCGACTGCGCTGCCGCTGCCCTGATGCATATCCACCTTTATCGTTATTTCCTCTTCCGCAAGTATCTCTGACGCCTTTTCTTCGCTGTACTCCTTGTGTCTCGAACCCTGGCACACGAAAACGCTGCCCTTTGCAGACTCCATCACGACATCAATGTTGTCTGTGCTGAATTCTCCCGGCGCATATCCGATCGCGCAAAGGACACGTCCCCAGTTAGCGTCTGCTCCGAACATCGCAGCTTTCAGCAGATCCGAGGCTATGACTGACTTGCTTATCACCTGAGCCTGTACGTCGTCTGCCGCACCGCTGACGATGCACTCGATGAGCTTGGTCGCTCCCTCACCATCTCTTGCCAGCTTCTTTGCAAGGTATACAGTCACTGCCGAAAGAGCTTCTCTGAATGCATCGAGAGCTTCTCCCTCGCCCGTGATCCTGTCGTTTCCGGCCAGACCGTTTGCCAATACTACTACCATGTCATTCGTCGACGTATCTCCGTCCACACAGATCTGGTTGTAGCTCGTCTTCACATTTTCTTTCAGTACACTGTCGAGCACTTCAGGTGCGATATCCGCATCAGTGGTTATGAACGAAAGCATCGTCGCCATATTAGGGTTTATCATGCCGCTGCCCTTTGCTATGCCGCCTATCCTGCATGTTTTTCCACATATGGAAACCTCTACTGCAACTTCCTTAGGTATCGTATCAGTCGTCATGATAGCTTCTGCCGCCGATGCCGATCCGTTGTAGTCCGCAATCTTCGCAAGTTCCGGAATGCCTCTTTCGAAAGGTTCCATCTGCAGCTGCTGGCCTATGACTCCCGTCGAGCATACGACGATATCGTTTTTGTCAGCACCAATATTCGCTGCTGTTATCTCGCATGTCTTCTCAGCCACGGCTTCCCCATCAGGAGCGCATGTATTGGCATTGCCGCTGTTGCATATCACAGCGATGGCTTTTCCGTCTGCTATGTGATCTTTAGTTACCTTGAGCGGCGCGCCTTTTACTTTATTGGTAGTGTAAACAGCTGCAGCGCTGCACATCACATCGCTGACTATAAGTGCCAGGTCTTTTTTGTCGATCTTGCCTTTTATGCCGCACGCTGTTCCAGCTGCTCTGAATCCCGAAGGCGCACACACGCCTCCCCCTGTATATCTTATCTCAGTCTGCTTCATTGTTATACCAGCCCCTTTGTCTCATCTATTCCCAGCATTATGTTCATATTCTGTATGGCTGCACCTGAAGCTCCCTTGCCCAGATTGTCATATACAGCCACCAGAAGTATATTGTCATCATTTCCTTCAACCGTTATCTCAAGTCTGTTCGTTCCTGACAGCTGTCCTGCAGCGATGAAACCGCCGTCGTCAAGCGAATCCTTAACTGTTACCAGCGGCTGACCCTTGTAATATCCTGCAACAGCCTTTTCAACGTCATCCCTCGTCAATCCATCGGCTTTGATCGGAACAGTCACCTCCATGCCGCTGTAGTAGTCAGCCACTATCGGAGAAAACGCAGGCGCACTGCTTATCCCTGTCGCCGCGATTATTTCAGGCAGATGCTTGTGTGCCTGTGCTATGCCATACTGTCTCGGGCTGCAGAGTATATCCTGCCTGCCTATATTGCCTCTCTGTCTTTCAGGGCTTTCGTACTGTGCTATCATCTTCTTGCCGCCGCCGCTGTATCCTGTGAGAGAACATGCGCAGAACGGATAATCTGCAGAAACAAGTCCCGCCTCAAGGAGCGGCTTTATCAGCAGTATCACGCCTGTAGCGTGGCATCCCGGAACTGCCACTCTGCTGCTGTTTTTGATCTTCTCTCTCTGATCCTCGCAAAGTTCAGGCATGCCGTACACCCATGACGGATCTGTCCTGTGCGCTGTCGAAGTATCGAGTATCCTGCACTCTGCCGGTGCTGCTGCCGCGATTTCTCTTGCTGCCGCATCAGGCAGACACAGGAACGAAATATCCGCCTGCTTTATAAGGCTCAGCCTTTCATCGAGATCCTTACGCTTTTCCTGGTCTATCTTCAGGAGATCTATATCATCTCTTTTCTGAAAATACTGATGTATCTTCAGACCTGTAGTACCTTCAGCACCATCGATAAAAACTTTGTATTTCATAATTGCCTCCGCTTTGTATAATATACTATTTATATGAAGTGTTCGCGTTGAATTTTTATTAATCACTCAGAATATTTATTCATAAAATTTATGATACACCAGCAAGCCCCTTTTTTCAATGTTTTTTTGTTGATTTAACCCAATTTTTTTATTTCTTTTTGTAGTCTGCCTATTATCTTTTTTTCCAATCTGGATATATATGACTGAGATATCCCCATCCTGTCTGCCACTTCTTTCTGGGTCAGCTCACGGCATCCGGCAAGCCCGAAGCGCATCTGCACTATCTCCCGCTCACGCCCTGACAGCTGCCGCAGCGCATGCACAAGCAGATTTTTATTGACTTCATCTTCGAGATGCCCGTAAACTTCATCGTTTTCTGTGCCCAGTATATCGGAAAGCAGCAGCTCGTTGCCGTCCCAGTCCACGTTCAGCGGCTCGTCAAGGGACACTTCTCCCTTTATCTTGTTGTTTCGTCTCAGGTACATCAGTATCTCGTTTTCTATGCATCTTGATGCATAAGTGGCCAGTTTTATGTTCTTCTCAACTTTGAAGGTATTGACCGCTTTTATCAGTCCTATCGTGCCTATGGATATCAGATCCTCGACATTGATTCCGGTACTCTCAAATTTTTTCGCTATGTAAACGACCAGCCTGAGATTATGCTCTATAAGCAGATCTCTGTCTTTTTTTCTGCCGTTCACCGCGCCCATTATCGCATCCCGCTCAGCCTCTGCCGAAAGCGGAGGCGGCAGTGTATCGCTTCCGCCTATGTAAAACACAGTGTTTTTCTTTTTTAAAAGTTTTTCCCTGATCCATGCAATAATTCTCATCCTACCCATCCCTTCTGTTTTCCTGTACCTGCAGGCTCCTTGCCTGTCACCCCGCGTTCGCTTTGCTCCGTTGAAGGCCTGCTGCGCATTTCCCGGGAAAGAAGCAGCTCGCATCCCTCCAGATCTCTGCCTGACAGCCCGAATCCACAGCCTGCCCTCGCGATAATCGTGTTTCTCAGGTGTTTTCCCGCACACTTCACATCATCCACACGCACAGCCTCCAGCAGACCGTGTATGCCTATCGCATCATACGGTATCAGCCGGCTCCGCTCCGGCATCACAAATCCAGCGCTTTCCAGCCGCCCCCACAGGCTTTCCTGCGCTACCGCGACCGCCATGCCGCTGACAGGATCCGTGAGCTGGTTGCCGGAGTCAAAGAATCCACTGGTTTCCACGATCCTGCCGCCGCTGATGATCGTCACATCAAAGACATGCTCGCTGTAAAACTTCTTTTTTGAAACAGTTCTGATGATCTGTTTTGCCGTGAATGTCCCTATGCACACGAATACAGCCAGCATCGCCGCTTTCATCTCTCCGGTGTAAATGCCTGTCGCTGCATACATGCCGGTGTTCCCGGTCACAAGCAGCAGCCCCATCGTGACGCCGCCCATGAAATACGTGACCAGTATCAGCACCAGCGCTTTTTTCCACGCACTTTTGAAGCCAAATACCACTACCGATACTGCAAATGCAAACACTGCTTCAAACACAACGGTGAGAGGCATCCTCACCGGCAGGAAGATCAGCATCGCAAACAGTCCGCACATCGCCCCGCCGGCAGCAAGTCTGAGCTTTGCAGATGTTCCGTGAAGATCCACGCCAAAAACCTCTGCCGTTATGTATATCAGTGCGCAGCCTATTATGAAATTCTCTGCAAACAGGAAATCTCCGTAAACTGTCATCGTGCACCTCTTCTTTTCTGCCGCGCCGGACACACCGGATACGGCAATTAAGATTATATATTTTCCCCGCTCCGCAATTTGTCGAAAGCAGCACGGACATATAAAAAAACGCCGGTACAGGCAAAGTGTTTTCTCATGCAAAAAACAGCGATGACCGCCTGGCTATCGCTGTTTTTGATTTAGTTTTTATATTCTCATATCTATGCCCGCATGATATACAGCATTCGTATCAGATGCCGCACCGGCGTCCTCCCGGTGTTTCACCGGTCATTTACAGTTTTCTAAAATGACTTTGTTTTCAGGAAATGACCGAGCGCTTTCACCGCATTGTCGACATGCCCGCTCACAGACAGCTCTTCTACGCTGACGATGTGTATGTGGCAGCGGTTTATCGGAAGCAGTATCTTGTACGTATGGCTTCCGCCTATCGCTGACGCCATCGCAGGAGACATCTCTCCCATCATCGAATTAGCATTTATTATGCCTATCACGCCCATGACTATATCGACATGCTGCATATTATGTATTATGGCATTTTCGCCCGTTGCACCATCATCTGCACCTGCCTTGAGCATCTGCCCTGTAGCCACTGAATTAGTGCCGAGCGCTACCAACTCGAGCTCCGGAAAAGCTTTCTTGACCTTTTCAACAATGGCCCTGCCTATTCCTCCACCCTGTCCGTCTACGACTGCTACTCTCATGATCTCCTCCATCTACAGATGTTTCCATCCTCTGTCATAACTGCTGAAGCATTCTATGCATACAGGTTTGCCGTCATGCACACGCATCTTCGTCTCTGCTGCCGCTTCTCCGCATATGCTGCACTTGACAGATCTGAGAGATCTGGCTTTTCCCGGGAGTGTGACTCTTGGCTTTCCTGTATCAAAAACTTCTTCCAGAGGCGCCGTCAGCACGTATTCTATGTACCCGCTGCCGTGCAGACCTGCCTTCTTGTCCTTTGCCATGAGCCTAAAGCTGTCTCCTGTGCTCCTGTCAAAGAAATTGAATGCGAATTTTCCTGTGTCGTAATAAATGAGATTGCCTTTTCCCAGCGTACACCCGAGCACCGACTGTATGCCATCTACTCCGCATGCATCGTTTTCCGTGACGCACACGATCTCTTCATCACCGCAGCGATCTTTTCCGAATCGCTTCTGTGCCTCCACCGCAGCTCTCACTCCCAGAGCGAGTCCTCCGCACGTATGTCCGTGAAAGTCAACTGCCTTTTCCCAGATTTGCCTGTTCATATCATAACTCCAGTTTGTAATCTCCGTCTTTGATCTTACCGGTCTTTCGCATGAACTTGTCTATGATGATCGTAAGCACTGCCGGCAGTACGATCTGGAGCAGCAGTACCTTCCACAGTGTGTCGAACGAAAACCCCATCGAATTGAAGGTTCCGATCTGTCCTACGAGTCCCGATGTTCCCATTCCTGCACCCACAGGGATGTTCGTCATCTTGAACACGCACGTCGAAAGCGGCCCTATGATAGCTCCCGACAGCGTTGCCGGAAGCAGGATCCACGGATTCTTTATGATATTGGAAACCTGCAGCATGGACGTTCCCAGTCCCTGTGCCACCAGTCCGCCCACTCCGTTTTCCTTATAACTGGCAACTGCAAATCCTACCATCTGAGCACAGCATCCTACCGTCGCCGCACCTGCCGCCAGACCGCTGAGATCCAGCATGATACACAGTGCCGCACTTGAAATAGGCGCTGTCAGTACAAGTCCTACTATTACCGATATAACTATTCCGAAAACGAACGGCTGCCATTCCGTCGCTGTCATGATCAGATCTCCCAGCCTCATCATGCACCAGCCTATAGCCGGCCCCGCCAGTTTAGCAACTATCGCTCCCGATACCAATGTTACCGCAGGAGTCACCAGTATGTCAACTTTTGTTTCCTTTGAAACCATCTTTCCGAATTCGGCACCTACTGCAACTGCCAGGAACGCTCCCGCAGGACCTCCTGACACTTCTATGCCGAAGCCTGTCATGCTGGCTCCCATCATTCCTGTCACGACACTCGTAAACAATACGAGCGGAGGGCTCTTGAGACTCCATGCCACAGCCACGCCGATAGCCGCACCCATATAAGTCTTCGCCTGTGCTCCGATCTCTACGCAAAACGCAGATATCACGTTGTCACCAAACAGATTCCCCGTCTGCACGCCTATAGTATCAAAGATAACGCCTATCAGCAGCGAGCCGAACAGACCCAGCGCCATAGCGGACAGCGCATCCTGCAGATAGCGTTTTACCGATATCTCGATATCCTTGCGTTTAAAAAAACTTTCCTTCTTGACCGTTGTTTCTTTCCCTTCCATGTCTTCTGCACCGTGCCGCAGCTGCATGCAAATACCGCATTCACGCGCGGATACGGTACACTCCTTTCTTCTTTTCATCAGATTTAGCCTGCCATATGATTTTAACAGGTGTATATACACTTATCAATATAATTGTATATATTTATTTCCTGTTTGCCTGAAAATCCATATTATGCTATTATGTTTTCATAGCAAACCGCACTTGTCTGCAGGTGCACCGATGACTGCTGAAAAGGAGGCGCATGGATGTCCACAAAGAAAAACGGCAACAGTAAAGAAATATCAGCTGCAAGACGCAGAGATGTCATAAAGAAAGAGCTTGAGAGTGCTCCCGGACCTGTAACTGCGAATTACTTCGCAAACTGCCTGTCAGTCAGCCGCCAGATAATCGTCGGGGACATCGCCATCCTCAGAGCTTCGGGAGTAGATATCCTGGCAACTCCAAGAGGCTATATAATGAATGTGCCTGAAAATGACTCTTCATTTCCTTTCACAGGGATCATCGCATGCAGGCATACTACAGGAGAAATGCGCGACGAGCTTTACACGATCGTCGATTTCGGTGCTACAGTCATCGACGTCAGGATAGAGCATGCCATATACGGCGAGCTCACTGCAAAACTCGGTCTTTCATCAAGATATGATGTAGATGTTTTTGTAAAAAAAGTTGAACATGAAAACAATTCAGCGCCCATAAGCTCTCTTACGGGAGGCGTGCATCTGCACAGTATCGGCTGCCGTGACAGCCAGAGCTTCGAGCGTATCAAAGCCGCTCTCTCAGACAAGGGTTTCCTGATGAACTGATTTTTTTATCCTCAGATAATACATCACTCCCGTCGTATCTGCCAGTATCCATCCGATCGGAACTGCCCACCAGATACCGACAAGTCCGACTGCCGGAAGTGCTGAAAGCATGTATGCCAGGCAGACCCTGATCCCAAGTGAGATCACCGTCAGCACCAGCGACATTCCCGGCCTGTTGAGCGCACGGTAAAAACCGTACAGCATGAACAGTCCTCCTATCCCGAAGTAAAACGCACCCACCACATGCAGATATACCACTCCTATCGATAAGATCTCCGTCTCACTGCCGCTTATGAAAATCATCATCAGCGGCTTTGCAAAAATGAGCACGCATGCCGAAATCACTGCAGAAAAGATCAGCATGCTGCAAACTGCCGAGCGTATACCCTTTCTTATTCTTTCTTCTTCACGCGCACCGTAGTTCTGCGCAATGAATGTCGAAAATGCATTTCCGAAATCCTGCAGCGGCATGTATGCGAACGAGTCTATCTTCACAGCTGCGGCAAAAGCAGCCATCACTGCAGCTCCAAAACTGTTCACAAGTCCCTGTACCATCAGTATGCCCAGGTTCATGACAGACTGCTGCAGACATGTCAGTACGGAAGCTCCTGTGATCTCGCCAAGCCCTGATGCTGTGATCCTCATATCCTTTCGCTGCGCTCTCATCTCCGGGCACTTTATAAGAGTATAAAACATTATTCCCGCCCCTGCGATCCACTGTGAGATTACCGTTGCCAGAGCAGCTCCGCCGACTCCCATATCAAATCCCAGCACGAATGCAAGATCGAGCGCGATGTTCAGGGCAGCAGAAATACCCAGAAAAAGCAGCGGTATCATCGAATTTCCCACAGCTCTCAGCAGCGATGCGAAAAAATTGTATAGAAAGCTCGCGAATATCCCCCAGAAAACCACCATCAGATATTCACGCATAAGACCATATACTTCTTCAGGCACTGAGATGAAACGCATTATCCGGTCAATCATCACAAAAGACAGTATATTAAGCACAGCAGAAAAAAAGGCTATCATCACGAATGAAGTGAATATGTTCTCCCTCAGATGATCCCAGCGCTTTTCTCCGAATCTTATCGAAAATATTGCTCCGCTGCCCATGCACATTCCAAGCAGTATGGATATGATAAATGTCATCAGCGTATATGCCGACCCTACTGCCGCCAGAGCTCCTGTTCCGATAAAACGGCCTACTATGAGCGTATCTACGATATTGTAAAGCTGCTGCAGCAAATTGCTGCATATCATAGGCAATGCAAACATGAGCATGCCTTTTGTGACTGAACCTTTTGTCAGATCTAGATGCATATCATTTTCTCTTTCTCTGAATATTACTATTACTTATGACCTGTGCGCCGTATCGAAAATACATGTTTACTTTAGATCCGGTTTCGCTCAAAAAAGCAGCGATGCATGATCTGCACCGCTGCTTTGTAATCACTGTTTAACCGTTTTCAGCTTTGCTTATTTTGCGCAAGCCTTGATAGCGTTTTCAAGGATTTCCAGACCTGCGTCCAGCTGTGCATCAGTTACGCACAGAGGGCAGAGGAATCTGATAACGTTTCCGTAAGTACCAGCTGCTTCGAGCATAAGTCCGTTGTTCATAGCTTCCTGAACTATAGCATTTACGAGTTCTGCATCCGGTTCTTTTGAAGCCTTGTCTTTTACGAACTCGATACCGATCATTGCGCCGAGACCTCTTACATCGCCAACGCATTCATACTTGTCTTTCCATTCGTTGAATGCTTTCATTGCAACGTCTGCGATGTGCATAGCCTTTGCAGGATAGTCATCTCTTTCCATAACTTCAACAACCTTCAGAGCTGATGCTGCTGATACAGCGTTAGCACCGTAAGTTCCGCCGATAGTTCCGCCAGGAACTGCATCCATGATCTCAGCTCTTGCAGTTACTGCTGATAATGGAAGTCCGCCTGCGATCGACTTAGCTGTTGACATGATATCAGGAGCTGCGCCCGCTTCTGCAAAGTACTGTGATGCGAACATCTTACCGCTTCTAGCCCATCCGCACTGTACTTCGTCACAAATCATCAGGATTCCGTGTTCGTCACAGATCTTTCTAACTGCTTTTACCCATTCGATAGGAGCTGGAACGAATCCGCCTTCGCCCTGTACAGGTTCGAATACGATAGCAGCACATGCATCATATGGAGTAGCTTCGATGAATACTTCTTCGAGCTTCTTTACATAGTAAGCGATAGCTTCTTCTTCAGTCATGTGACCAGGAGCTCTGTAAAGGTTAGGGAATTCTGCTCTGTAAACGCCGTCAGGGAAAGGTCCCATGCCAACTGCGTAAGCTTTCTTAGCAGTCATTGTCATTGTAAGAGAAGTTCTTCCGTGGAATGCTCCTGTAAATACGATGATGTTAGGTCTTCCTGTGTAGCTTCTTGCAATTTTAACTGCGTTTTCGTCTGCTTCTGAACCTGAGCATACGAACATAGTCTTTTTCTTGTCTCCCTTTACAGGAACCAGTCTGTTCATCTGTTCAGCAAGTGCAACATATCCTTCGTGTGTAGTGATGTTGAACATTGAGTGGAAGAACTTGTCTGCCTGTTCTTTTACAGCTGCGATGCACTCAGGATTGCTGTATCCGATGTTTAATACGCCTACGCCGCCGATCCAGTCGAGGAAGATATTTCCATCAACGTCTTCGAACATAGCGCCTTCGCCTCTTTCGATAACTGCTTTGTAAGCTGTTCCGATACCATTAGGAACTGCTGCCGCTCTTCTGTCCATGAGTGCCTTAGCCTTAGGACCAGGTAATGTTCCTGTAACGATTTTAGGTAATGCTTCTCTTAACATAACAAACCTCCATAATTTATTATTTATAAAAATTAATTTATATCCAGTTCGGCGAGCTTCCTGTAAAGGGTAGCCCGGGAAAGACCAAGATCCTTGGCGACAGTTTCCTTAACCCCGTTGTACTGCCTGAGCTTTTTCATGATCACCTCTTTTT
>CAVEWO010000009.1:0-12842 GCA_963619345.1 Bacteroidaceae bacterium | reverse complement strand
AGCATCAGGTGTGCGATAACATTTCGCGGTACGAATCCATCTTTCGAATCACCGCATCCAACGGCTGTATCTGCTGCGCCGCAGGAGCTGCAGTCTGCATCTCCTGCCGGCCCGAAGCCTGCCGCACGCTGCGCCTTTGCAAGGCAATCCGCACTCTGTCTTACCGCATTGTCTCCCATCGCATGGACGTGAACGCTGAAACCCGCCTGCATCGCATCCTTCGCGATTGTCACGAACTCCTCGTCACTCCAGTAAAGCGGCTCGTTGTAGTCTGCCGGCAGCCCGTTTTCTTTTGTAAAAGCTTCGTCATACGGCTCGATCAGCGAGAACATCCCTTCTGCGAACATCTTGATGGTGTCGATCCTGAAGTCATCGCCGACATCGTCGGCACCTGCGGCTTTGCGCTTTACCGCTTCAGGCAGCTGTTCCGCTGCTTTGCCCGGCTCCATCAGGTACACGCCCCTTATCCTGAGCGTGAGTTTTCCTTCCTCTGCGAGTTCCTTGAATGCAGCTCTCGCGTTGTCGCTGTGCATACAGTCCTGCACGAGAGTCACGCCGTATTTGTTGGCGTAGTTTTTCTGGTAATACATGAACGCTTCCTTGTACTTTTCCACGGAAAAGTCGTAGCCTGGAACATGCAGTTTTATCAGCTCCATCGCCTCAGGATCGTTGAAAATGCCCTGAGGATAGCCGTTTTCTTCGCGGTAGATTTTTCCGACGTAAACGTCTGGCGTCTTCTCGTCTACCCCTGCCAGCTGGATGGCTTTCGTGTTGACCCAGAGATTGTGCTGACAGAACGATTCAAGAATGACCGGTCTGTCACTGCAGATCCTGTCGATATCGTGCCTTGTCGGAACTCTGTCTCCCTGGAAATTTCCGAGCACCCAGCCTGTTCCTCTGACCAGACCATCTCCCGGATGTTCGTCCACGAATTTTTTCAGCCTCGCCATGTATTTGTCTATGACTTCGTCTTCGCTTTCACCGTCCTGTATGTAGATCCCGAAAAGGTCGCAGCCTGAATATGCGCTGGCTGCGATCGACGGGTGACAGTGCGCGTCGCACATGCCGGGCAGTACCGTCTTCCCTCCGCAGTCGATGATCGCGGTGTCCGAACCTATGTGCCCCTTCACCTCATCCCCGCTGCCTGTCATCATGATCCTGCCGTCTTTTATCAGAACAGTGTCACCTCTGATGATATTGTCGTTTTTATCCGGAGAATATATTCTGCCGTTAACAAGTGCTGTATCTGCAAATGCCATTTCTTAAACCTCCCTTCTCCGTTTCGTTTTTGTTTCTGTTTTCATTTTTATTTTTGTTACGGTCGTTTTGTTTCGATCCGTTTTGTCGAAGTAATTCTATTCCAATTTTTCAGATTATTATATATACATTTTCGTCTGTTTTTTGTATAATTTAATAGAAATTTATATATAAATCGCAGTTTTTGCGCAAGAAAAATCTGCGCAAACCTGCCACGAGCAGTATACGCACAACACGATGGAGGTGAGATTTTGATAGAAAAAGCAAAGGGAAATATCATGCCTGATCTTATCCCCGGCACGCCTGTCGGGATATCGATATACTCGGTGACGCAGGAAGCTCCTCATCATCACGAGGGCTTCATGGAAATAATATACTGCTTCAAAGGGCCGGTAAGGATATGCTCGAGATCGCTGGACATGCTGCTCGAAGATGGAGATATCATGTCGTGCGATCCGTTTGACATACACTATATGGAGGCGGTCGAAACTGATAAAGCCGAGAGTGGCGGTGCAAAAGATAACAACACAGCTGAACAGCATGATACCAGCGCAATTGACCAGCCTAAGCATGATACTGATGTGACCGGACAGATCAATAGCGGGCATAGAACATCTGCAGATCGCAGCAGTGCGACTTTGCATGACTCGAAACGCACATCCGGCACTGAAACACATGCTGACGCTGACAATCTGCTGGTGTCGTTTTACTTTGATCTGCAGAATCCGATCTTCGAAAAACCGGATCTTGACAAGCTGTATTTCATATGCGAGCCCTCGGCGATCCCCGAGTCAAAGCAGGAAAACCTTGCCGAACTCAAGAGACTTCTGCTGACACTGCTCTACTTTTACTGCTTCCCGCACCCAAAGCTGCCGCGCGCTGAAACGGCAGTGCGCTTTTCAAAAAGAATAATCCAAATGATGCTGGATCATTTTCACTATTTTTACTTTAACGCTAATTCAACCGAATACTCGGACGAGATGAAAAGTCTCTATGAAAGTATCATCGTTTACATAGAAAAAAACTATGCCAGCAAGATCACTCTGGAAAGCTTGTGTGAGACACAGCATTACAACTACAAGTATCTCTCGCATTTTTTCAAAAAGACATCTGCGGTCGGTTTTGCAAAATTCCTGAATAATATCAGAGCATATAAAGCTGCTTTCCACCTGCTTGAGAGCAATAAAAACATCTCTGAGATTTCCTATGAAGTCGGGTTTTCCGCACCGATGTATTTTTATAAGGTCTTCAAGATGTGGAATGGCACGACTCCGCACCAGTATAGGAAGAAACTGCGTGAACTGGCCGCTTCAGCCGATGAAAACACTTACTACGATATCATCACGGTGAAAGAGGAACTCGAACATTTCATCTCGTTCCACTTCGCTCAGCTGCAGGTGCCGGAGCTGTGGCTGACGCCGTACATACCGTTCAAGGGAGTGCCGAGCGAACAGGCATGACAGCGCAAGTATGCTATACTGGGGTGGATCGCGGTGCAGAGGAGTATATTGCTGCGCAAGCAGATAAAAATAATAATGCTTTCGCGGTCTTCGCAGGCGCAGTCGGATGATGGCCGGCCGCGCCGCGGACTTAGCGAAAGCACTTTTGTTTTGAGCTCTATCCCCAGACTTCTTCTGCGATCTCTTTTACGAGTGCCAGTTTTGCCCACTGCTGTGCTTCTGTCAGCTTGTTGCCGATCTCGCACGATGCGAATCCGCACTGCGGGCTGAGGCAAAGTCTTTCGAGAGGGATGTATTTTGCTGCCTGATGGATCCTCCTGATAACTGTCTCTTTGTCTTCCAGTTCCGGAGTCTTCGTAGTTATCAGACCGAGGACCACTTTCTTATCCGGTGACACTTTTGCAAGCGGAGCGAAACCTCCGGAACGCTCGTCATCATATTCCAGATAAAGCGCGTCTACATTTTCCTGTGCAAATACATAGTCTGCAACCGAGTCGTATGCGCCCTTTCCAAAGAAAGTGGAGTGATAATTTCCTCTGCATATATGTGAATTGATGATCATGTCTTCAGGTTTTGCTTCGAGTGCAAGGTTGTTGACTCTGAGGAGCTGCGCCTTGATCTCTTCGAGGTTCATTCCTGTAGCCTTGTATCTTGCCTCTGCAGTATCTCCGACTATAGCACCCCATGTGCAGTCGTCGAACTGCAGGTTGCGGCAGCCTGCATCGTAGAACTGTCTGATGACGTCCTGATATGCCTTGCCGATATCATTGATGAGCTCGTCGTTATCTTTGTAGACCTTTCTCGTCGACATGATATTCACCGGTATGATCATCTGCTGGAACATCTGCGCCGGCGCCGGTATCGTGTATTTTGCCACGGTGTTCTCGTCTTCAAACTGCTTCAGGAACTTGAAGTATTCTGCAAAAGGATGCGGCTTTGCCTTGATCTTTCCTGTGAGCCATGTATCGTCCACTGCTGCTAACTCTTCGTTGAACTGTACGCCGCCTCCCGGTCTGTGCTCTACCCCTTCAAATCCCCACATGAAATCGAGATGCCAGTAAGTTCTTCTGAATTCTCCATCTGTGATGACATGATAGCCTGCAGCTTTCTGCTTTGCCACTACGTCGCGGACAGCATCTTCTGTCACCTTATCGAGTTCTTTCTGATCTATTTTTCCTTCTGCGAACAGCTTCCTTGCTTCCTTGAGTCTCTCCGGACGCAGGAAACTTCCTACAAAATCATAACGAAACGGTGTCTGTAATCTACTCATAATCTGCTCCTCTCAAATGTTGTTCGTTGCTATGGGTAGATTATACGTCCATAGGCTTCGTGTGTAAAATACAATAAATCAACGCATGTCCATAGTTTCATTCTATGGACATGTACTGATCTATCGCTTCTATATAGGACTTCGCATATCGGCTGAGCAGCTGGTTTTTCTTGCGGATCATGATTATCCTCATATGGCAGTCCGTATCCAGCGGCCTTGCAATGATGCCTTCACCGTTCAGCCTGTTGTCTATGATGCCGGAGC
Organism: Bacteroidaceae bacterium; assembly: GCA_963619345.1. Taxonomy (GTDB): domain Bacteria; phylum Bacillota; class Clostridia; order Peptostreptococcales; family Anaerovoracaceae; genus Lentihominibacter. The sequence continues at coordinate 8,591 of CAVEWO010000009.1, read as the reverse complement.
TGACCGTGAATCCGTTCAGCCCTATAACGAGATTGAAAAGTGTCGCACGGTCTCTAACCTGTATGTTTTTAGGAAAGTCGAGCACGCTGAGGAATTCTTCTGCAAAGTAAAATGAATTCCGTTCTCCCTGTTCGAACACGAGGTACGGGTACGGTTTCAGATCATCCGTGCGTACAAGCTTTTTCTCTGCCAGCGGATGCTCTCTGCTTATGAATACATGAGGATCGGCAACGTATATCTCTTCAAAGATCAGGCTGTTTTTCTTCAGCAGCTTCAGCAGCACGCTTTCGTTGTGCTCGCTGAGATACAGGATCCCCAGCTCGCTTTTCCCGTTCGCCACGTCCTCGATGATTTCTCCAGTCTGGGTCTCTCTCAGAATAAAGCTGTACTGATCGGCGTTGTATTCTTTTACGATATCGACGAAAGCGTTCACTGCAAATGAATAGTGCTGACATGAGACTGCAAATTTCGGTTCTCTGGAAGTGTCTTTAACAAACCGGTCTTTCATGATCTCCGCCTGCTCCAGCAGCATCCGCGCATACGAAAGCAGCTCTTCCCCGTCTCGCGTGGGAACGATACCTTTGTTCGATCTCACGAAGATCGTTACTCCCATTTCTTCTTCGAGATTCTTTATAGCTGCGCTCAGACTCGGCTGCGATATGAACAGCTTTTCCGCCGCTTCCGTCATGTTCCCGCATTCCGCCGCTGTCACCAGATAAGTCAGCTGCTGCAGTGTCATCTCGTCATCATCTCCTGTCTCTCTTTTTCTCTTTATTTTTCTTTCCGTGCGCTCGCCATCACAAAAATGGCGCTCCAAAATTATCCCTGCGCCAGGTGCGCCGGGACGGGCAAGGCGCGGTCAAAAAAAGTGCTTTCGCGATTTCCGCAGGCGCGGCCGGCCGTCATAATGCCGGGCGCGCCGAGGACTTAGCGAAAGCACTTTTTTGACTTATCCCAGATACATCTGCATATAATGCTGCTTCATCAGATCATCTATCAGATCGCTGATGTCGTCGAGCTCGAAATACCGGAGCTTTTCCCCCGAAGCTCTGCCGTACTGATCTCGAAACTGCTTTGGTGTGCAGTTGTACCATCTCTTAAAAGCGGAATAATAATATTTCACATCTGAAAACCCGCATTCCTCGGATATTTCCAGTATCGTCTTGTCCGTATTGAGCAGCAGGCTTTCCGAAGCGTTAGCTCTGATATAGCTGAGCATCCCGCGAAATCCGACTGATGTCTTACGCATGTACTCTGACATATACCCTTCTGTGAAATTCAGCTGTGCCGCGATATCGCCCACGGTTATCTTTTCCCTGATGTGCTTGTGCAGATAATCGTTGATCTCATGCAGCCTCATAAGCATTTCGCCGCCTTTTTCGCCGAACTTTTCCCCTGAATGAAAAAAGAATATGTCAAAATGCTCGATGAACAGATCGACGATCTTGCCGGTCGCCTCACTCACCTTCACCTCATCGCCGCCATCCAGGATAAATTTCATCAGCGCGATCATCATGCCTTTGAGCCGCTCGTGCTCGGGCGTCGGAAAGCGCAGACTCGTCTCTGCAAGCCCTTCGCACACGAACAGAGTGTTGCCGATGAACGGATATTTGTCCTCGTATCGAAGCAGATCAAAATAAAGCGATATGCACATATTGTCCTGTCCGTCGTAGAGATAATACGCATCTCTGTCTACCGATATATACTCTCCGGCATGCAGCGTGAATTCCTCATACGCATACGAAAACTTCACGCTTCCTTTCAGGCAGAAAATGATCTCAAGTACACCTTTTTCATTTATCTTGGTCGGCGCCTTTTCCACAGAATACACGCCTATACCGAGCGGTGTGGTTCCTATCTGTTTTCTTAAATTCCCCATACCTGCCTCCTGAAGCCTTTCAAAAATGAAGGTTCTGATGCCCCTGCGGACAGTGCAGCATCGCTCACGGCATGCCGAAATGCCTGCAAGCCCGGGATTCCTCGGCCCGTGAGCGCAAGATGCCGAAACGCTAAAATACTGCTTTGCCGCCGTGCCTGCTACTGCGGTTTCTGCTGCTTTGCATCTGTACGCCTTGCGACTACGAAAAACCTGCCGTTTTCCGTCTGATACGCACACGTCGACAGCGTCACCAGCTGATCTCCGTACTCTGCGACTACTCCCGTATCGTACTCAGACAGCGCCTTGACGCCCTTTACATACTCATTGAAATCCGACTGCGAAGTCATTCCGGCATACTGATAATACTTGAACTCCGTCGAATCTTTCGGATATATCTGCGAATACCCTGCTGCGATCACTTCATATGTCCCCTGCCCGCCTTTGTATATCGTATCGAACTTGAAGGTTTTGTGATCCTTGTAAAAATCGTAGTCGTTGTACTTCTCGATATCACGGAACATCGTACCGTTTTTCATATGATGCCCATAGATCAGAAAATTCGAAGTCGGTATGAATATGTCGCTTGCCGCATCCATGAACGGCACTCCTGATCCTGTATATTCCTTGCTGAAACCTCTGTGAAGGTAAAACTCCGGATCGTCCTTCGTCTGCATCACAGGATAGTCGACCTTCGTGTCTTCTATCTTTATCCAGCCGATGATATCACTGTTCTGAAGATACAGATCCACGTATTTCCCTATAACGGTTCCCTTATCGGTCACCAGATCCTCTCTGCCAGTCTGCAGGTTCTTGAGATCTTCGAGCGCATTCTGCTCTCTCATACCGTTCAGAAAATAATCGAGCAGCACGCCTGCCGAACCCACGAATACTATGAGGCAGATCACCAGGATTATCTTTCTTCCTAAGCCCATATGTCTAATCCTTTCCGCTGTCCGGACGCCGGTTCCGCCGGACAGACCGCCAAAAGCAGCTTGACTGCAGCCTGACTGCAGATCAAATCAAAATCAAACTCTAATCCAAATAAAAAACAGATCAGCACCGAACAGCGTATGCTGCCGTCCGGTGCCGTAAAGTCTTGCCGCTAGTTGCTGGTCAGTTCTACAGTATCTACCAGTCTGATATCGTTTGCCTCGAGTATCTCGATCGCCTTTGCAGGATCTTCGACCTTTATCATTATAACGGCTTTGTCATCCTTTGCTCTGATAGTTGAGTAGATATAGTCTACGCCGATCTCATTATCGGCCAGGACTTTGAGCACCCTGTGAAGTCCGCCCGGACGGTCTTCGATCGACACTGCGATAACTTCCGTGATGCTTGCTGTAAAGCCTGCCTCCTTGAGGATCTTCGTAGCCGTCTCCGGATCCGGAACTATGCATCTGAGGATACCGAAATCAACAGTATCTGCGATCGTGCTTGCCTTGATATCGATATTGTTATCGGCCAGGATCTTCGTAAGATCAGCCAGTCTTCCTGTTGTGTTCTCTACAAACACCGACATCTGTTTAATCAACATTTTAATTCCTCCTCTGTCTGTTGTCAAAGATCACAGCTTTCTCGTGTCCTTGACTCTCACTGCTTTACCTTCGCTTCTAGGCAGCGTTCCCTCGTTGAGGAACTTCGTCTTGCAGCCTATTCCCAGCATATCTCTCAAAGCATGATCCAGTCTGCTTCTGAGGTCTTCTATGAATTTGATATTGTCTATCGCAAGTCCAGGTGCCAGCTCTACTTCGAGGTCGAACGTGTCTTTGTTGTTCTCTCTGCCGACGTAGATCATGTAGTTGATCGTCAGTTCCTCGAACTTGGAGATAACAGTCTCGATCTGCGAAGGGAATACATTGACTCCTCTGATGATGAGCATGTCGTCTGTTCTTCCGAGGATCTTGCTCATCCTTACAGTCGTTCTGCCGCATGCGCACTTGTCTCTCATCAGATAACAGAGATCCCTCGTCCTGTATCTGATCATCGGGAATCCTTCCTTGCCAAGTGTGGTGAACACCAGCTCGCCGACCTCGCCGTCAGGCAGCGGTTCCAGAGTATCCGGGTCTATGATCTCAGGAAAGAAATAGTCTTCCTGGATATGCATGCCATTGTTTTCGTCACAGCTTATCGACACTCCCGGGCCTGTGATTTCAGTCAGTCCGTATATGTCGTACGCCTTGATGCCCAGACCTTTTTCGATGTCTTTTCTCATTCCTTCAGTCCACGGCTCTGCTCCGAATATGCCTGACTGCAGTGAAAGGTCTGCCGGATCTATCCCGGCCTTTGCAACACCTTCAGCGATCGTCAGCGCATATGAGGGTGTGCATGCCAGCGCAGTGCTCTTCATGTCCTGCATGAACATGATCTGCTTCTTGGTGTTGCCGCTGCTCATCGGAAGTACTGTAGCTCCGATAGTTTCAGCTCCTATGTGAGCTCCAAGTCCTCCTGTAAAGAGTCCGTATCCGTATGCCACCTGGATCACGGACTTGCTGTCCTGTCCTGCGCTCGCCATTGCTCTCGCAACGCATTCTCCCCACAGCTTCAGGTCGTTTCTCGTGTACCCTGCGATCTTAGGCTTTCCTGTAGTGCCCGACGATGCATGGATTCTCACGATTTCTTCCATAGGTTTTGCAAAGAGTCCTGTCGGATAATTCGCCGCTATGTCTTCTTTCGTTATAAAAGGAAGTTTTCTGATGTCCTCCAGTGTCTGGATATCCTCCGGCTTCACGCCTGCCTTGTCCATCTTCTCTCTGTAATACGGCACGTTGTCGTATTCGTATCTGACCGTTTCCTTGAGCTTCTTCAGCTGTAATGTGCGCATAGTCTTACGGTCTGCACATTCCATCTCCTTGTTCCAAATCATTGTACAGGTTTTCCTTTCGTCTTGTGGTTTGTACTCTAAAAATCTGCCCGATTTTTAATAATCAGTGAACGTTCTCAGCTTGAGCTTAAGCGTTTCTGCCCATTTCAAAGGCTTTTTTATTGAGCTCGACGAACTTAGGCTTTACATTTTCCTCTATCACCTTGATCCATGCGCTTTCATCGAAAGGAAGATCCTTTGATGCTGCGCCGAGGAGCACCACGTTGACTGCCTTCACACTGCCGCATTCCTCAGCTATACTGAGTGCATCGAACGCTTTAACTGCACCTGCGTTCTCCTGCAGTACTTCCATTATGTTTTCAGGATATTCCGCCTTGCCCATGATAACAGGCATAGGCAATATCTGCTGGGTGTTTACATACATAGTTCCGCCCTTTTTCAGGTAAGGCAGCCATCTGTATGCCTCCAGCTCTTCAAATGCTATGATGATATCCGCATCACCTTCTTCGATGAGCGGCGATGAAACTGTTCCCTCGCTTATTTTAACGTGCGTAACTACGCTGCCGCCTCTCTGTGCCATTCCGTGCACCTCTGAGAGCTTCACATCGTATCCTTTGAGCAGCGCCAGATTTCCCAGCAGTACGCTTGCCAGAAGTGTTCCCTGTCCGCCCACACCAACTATCAGTATATTTGACTTTTTCATGCTATCTGGTCTCCTTTCCGTCTGCTTCGATCTCTATAGCGCCAAAAGGACAGACCTCGGCACACAGACCGCATCCCACACATCTTTCCGGTACGATGACCGGTCTGCCATCTTTTTCCTCGATAGCAGGGCAGCCTATCTTCATGCACATCTTGCAGTTTTTGCATTTATCTGTAACGAGATACGGGATGCCAGGCTGCTTCACTATGAGAGCACACGGTCTCTTAGTTATGATGACCGAAAGCTCGTCTCTTGCAGTTTCTCTCTTCACGATCTCCTCGAGTTCCTTTACCTTGAACGGGTCGATCTCTGTGATATGTTCAACGCCGCATGCTCTGCAGATGCCTGCGATATCTACAGCCGGTGCTTCTTCTCCCTTTGCGTTCTTTCCTGTCGACGGGTTGTCCTGATGTCCTGTCATTCCTGTGATCCTGTTATCGAGGATGATGACAGTTCCTTTTGATCCATTGTAATGCATGTTCACAAGACCTGTTATACCTGAGTGGAAGAATGTCGAATCTCCCAGTACCGCCACATGATCGCTGCTGCCTGTCGCCTGCTCGAAGCCGTGTGCCATCGTGATCGATGCGCCCATGCATAAACATGCGTCTATCGCTGCTGTAGGCGGAAGTGCTCCGAGTGTGTAGCATCCGATATCGCCCATTACTGTTTTCTTGAGCTTGCTGAGCACGTGGAAAAGTCCTCTGTGCGGACATCCTGCGCAGAGAAGCGGCGGTCTTCCCGGTGCGTCTGCGATTTCCACATTCTCTGCCACAGGCAGTCCGAATGCTTTTCTGATCATGTTCGCACTGTATTCGCCCTGGATGGTGAACATGTCCTTGCCGCCTGCGAGCTTGACGCCCATTGCTCTTATCTGTTCTTCAAAGTAAGGGTTCCCTTCTTCTATCACGTAAAGTTTGTCTACTTTTGATGCAAAGTCTTCGATCAGCTTCTTAGGGATCGGGTTTATCAGTCCCATCTTGAGGATGCTCACATCAGGCATAGCTTCTTTTACATACTGGTAGCAGATGCCGCTCGTGATGATGCCGATCGATGTGTCGCCCATCTCGACTCTGTTGATTTCCATCGCGCTGCTGTCTTCTGCGATCTGCTTCATGCGCTTTTCCTGCGCGATGTGAAGTTTCTTCGCCATCGCAGGCATCGCAACGTATTTCTGGATGTTCTTTTCGTAAGGTATCCTGTCTTTTTCGATTCTTTCGCCGATCTCTACGATACCTCTCGAGTGGGAAACTCTCGTATTCGATCTGATCAGGACTACTGTGTCATACTTTTCGCTGATGTCGTATGCCAGCTTTATGTAAGATTTGCACTCCTGCGAATTCGACGGCTCGAGCATAGGCACGCCTGCGCTCCTGCCGTAGTATCTCGAGTCCTGCTCGTTCTGGCTGGAGTGGCATCCGTTGTCGTCCGCAACCAGTATTACCGCTCCGCCTGTAACTCCTGTGTATGCTGCTGTAAAGAACGGGTCTGCAGCCACGTTGAGTCCTACGTGCTTCATGCATGATAATGATCTTACGCCGCCGATGGATGCTCCCATTGCAACTTCGACTCCGACTTTTTCATTAGGCGCCCATTCGACATGCACGCCGTCGCATTTTGCCAGATTCTCTGTGACTTCTGTACTTGGAGTTCCGGGATATGATGAAACGACTTTCACGCCTGCTTCATATGCTCCTCTCGCAAAGGCTTCATTGCCCAGCATTATTTTCTTTTCCATATCTGTATCGTCTGCCTTTCTGTTTATTTGTGTGTTCTCTTGTCAATGACTTTCTTTCCTTTGCCCTCGTATCTTGGAAGTGTGCCCGGTGTCACGAGGGTTATCTTGGCGTCGATGTTGAGAACGGATTTGATGTTGTGTCTTATCTTCGCCCTGAGCTGTTCAAGCTTGTTGTAATCGTCAAGAAGCGATGCGTCTGAGAATTCCACGCGCACCTCGATCCTGTCCAGATAGTCTTCTGTAGTGACGATGATCTCATAGAACGGTTCGATCTCGTTCATCGCCATGATAACTGACTCTATCTGTGAAGGGAATACGTTTACTCCTCTGATTACCATCATGTCATCTGTTCTGCCCTGGACTTTGTGCATCCTCATGGATGTCCTGCCGCATTCGCAAGGCTCGTCGTTGAGCCATGTGATGTCTCTCGTCCTGTATCTGAGCATAGGGAAGGCTTCTTTTGTCAGCGTAGTGACTACAAGCTCTCCCTGGTCGCCTATCGGCAGCGTTTCCAGCGTATCAGGATCTATGATCTCCGAAATGAACTGGTCTTCTGCGATGTGCAGGCCTCTCTTAAGATAGCATTCGCCTGAATATCCCGGACCGCCGATCTCTGAAAGACCGTAGTTTTCTGTTGCGAGTATGCCGAGCTGCGATTCTATCTTTGCGCGCATCTCTTCAGTGTGCCCTTCGCCTCCGAAAAGCGCCAGTCTGAGTTTGATGCTGTCTTTATCTATGCCTTTTTTCTCTATCTCATCTGCAAGGTAAAGCGCATATGACGGCGTCGCGATCAGTATCGTACTCTGGAAATCCTGCATGAGCATGATCTGCCTGTCCGTGTTGCCGCTCGAAAGCGGTATGACCATTGCGCCGATCTTTTCCATACCGTAATGGAGTCCGAATCCTCCGGTGAACAACCCGTATCCGAATGCGATCTGCACTATATCGTCAGCAGTTCCGCCTGCCGCACATATCACACGCGCCATGATCTCCGACCAGTTATCCAGGTCGTTTTTCGTATAGCCTACGATCTTAGGCTTGCCAGTGGTTCCCGATGAACCGTGGATCCTGACTACCTCTCTCTTCGGCACTGCAAAGAGCCCAAAGGGATAATTGTTTCTGAGATCTTCCGCCGTCGTGAACGGGATGTGCCTGATATCCGCCAGAGTCTTGATATGCTCAGGTCTCAGACCGATCTCATCGAACTTCTTCCTGTAAAACGGCACTTTGTTGTAACAAATCTCCACCGTTTTCTTCAATCGATCGAGCTGGATGGCGTTCTTGGTCTCCCTGTCCGCACACTCCATCTCTCTGTTCCAAATCTTGTGTTCCATCTTATTTCCTCTTTGATTGTTTATTTATATAGTGGATATAGTTTTCAGTTTTTAGTTTTGATTTTTGATTTCAAATTTCGGATTTTTTCCGAGTTTTAAAGTTCCCCGCTGAGAAT
>CAVEWO010000008.1:0-13284 GCA_963619345.1 Bacteroidaceae bacterium | reverse complement strand
CGTCGATATAAAACCGTACGTGCCTATCATCCTTGAGAGATTCAAGCAGAAAGGCGTTGCGATGTGCGTTGCGACTTCCACTGACAAGGCCATCGCAGACGAGATACTCGCAAGACTGGGCATCCGCGACTACTTCTCGAACATCGTCACATGGGAAGATGCGGGCTGCGGCAAGGTCGATCCTGAAGTCTTCAAATATGCTCAGAATGCTATCGGAACACCGACAGAAGAGACAATCGTTCTTGAAGACGGGCTGCTCGCTGTAAAAGGCGCAAAAGAGGCCGGCTTCTATGTGATCGCCGTTGCTGATGACTACGAAAAGGAAAACAGATCCAAGATACAGAAAGCTGCAGACAGATTCATAGAGAGTTTCGAAGAACTTCTCTAGTGTTATGCAAATTCCTGCAGGCTGCAGTGTAAAAGGCTCTCGCAGCATCATGCAGCACATTCATGTGCAATGCAGACATCGTATGCATACCGATCACACCAGTAAAAAACGGCTGACGGGAGATCGAGCTCTCCGGCGTCAGCCGTTTTTGATTCTATGTTGTATTATTTTCATGCCGCCCTCAGCCGCTGCAGCCTTTGCCTGCAGGTGCCTGACAGCATACGCCTGCCGACAGGTGCCGTTTTTACACGACCTGATCTGCCGATCCGGCAGCCTGCCCTGTCCGCCGGCTCTGCATTAAGCTCAGCCTTATATGTACACCTTCTCGATGTTAAGAGAATTCGTAAGATATACGAGATTCGCATAGCTTGGCAAAAACTCAACTATATCTCCGACCTTTATCTCACGCTCCGCGTCTTCTATGTCGAGTATCGTGTGATCACTCGAGGCGCCCAGCACCTCTATACCAGGCTCTTTCAGATCAAGCTTTTCGGGGAACGCATAATCTACTTTCCCGAGCGCTATCAGAGCGCGCTTTCTCGTGCCTCTATCCTCGTATTCAGGCTTGTTGCCGAACGAATCAAACATGATCTCTCCCACAGGATATGACGGTTTGTCTTTGACCTCTATCACCTCAGCTCTGAGCGTGAACACATCTCTGTTCATGAACCCCATATCGTAACCCCACAGATCTTCCAGATCCTTTGCAAGCAGTATGCCCTCTCCTATGCGCAGCATGTTTATTCGCGCAGGCAGATCACCATCCAGTATCCTCGGCAGTGTGCTCGTCGCTCCGCCGGAAATAAATTCCAGTTCTCTGCCGATCTTTTCTTCGATCATTTCGGCACAGCCAATCAGCTCCTGCAGCTTTTCCGGCGTCGCAGCGACTGATCCGTAGCACCCCAGATTCGTGCCCACGCCTGCAAGCTGAAGATTGTGCAGATCATTTTCCACCATCAGTGCAGCGTCCAGAAGCTCATCTCTGTCCCAGAAGCCCTCTCTGAGATCGCCCAGATCGACCATCAGCAGCACCTGATGTATCCTGTCCTGAAGTCTGGCCTGTCGATCAAGCTCTTTAAGCACCTCGACCTCGCTGTTAAGGCTTATGTCAGTTATCCTGACCACATCTGCGGCTTCGCTGAGCATAGGTATCCTTATTAGCATCAAAGGCGCCTGCATATCAAAAGACTTCAGCGGCTCCAGCTGCTCGAGCCTCGACGACGCCATAAACCTGCAGCCTGCTCTTTCAAACTGTGCGGCACATTCATGAAGTCCCGTACAGCCCTTTATCACACCTGCGACATCAACGCCACAGCCACTGCATTTCTTCACCACACGTGCCACGTTCTGTCTGAGTTTGTTCAAATCGATTATCAGTTCCGGATATCTGCTGTGCATATTCATTGCTAACCCCCTTACGCCCTTGTATCACTAGTCTTCACTAGTCTTCGTCTCGTACAGCCGCTCCTGTCCTGCGGATCTTCCTGGTCGAGGTCTTCTCAAATTCCTCGTCTCTGAGCTTGAATCGCTTCACACGCTTGTACGCAGGCATTTTATCATTTATTTCTTCTATTGAATTCTTTATCGCCGTCATAAGTTCGTCACCGGAAACATCTCCCAGTTCCTTCTTTATATCAGCATATGACGGGAATATCTCTGCTTTGACCACGACATCGTCGTTCTTCTTGTCGACAGCGCCGTATACGATCACTTCTTCGATGAACGGCTGCTCCAGAAGCAGATACTCTATCTCTTCAGGGAAAATATTCTTGCCGTTCTTGGTGACGATAACGTTCTTTTTCCTTCCGCATATATAGAGGAATCCTTCATCGTCGAACCTGCCGTAGTCACCCGTGTACAGCCATCCGTCGCGCAGCACTTCTGCAGTAGCCTCAGGATCATTGTAGTACCCTATCATTACCGAAGGGCCTTTGCATATGATCTCGCCGACGCCGTCCGCATCCTGATTTATTATCTTCACCTCGGTGCCCGGCATAGGCTTGCCAACTGACTCCGCCTTGCTGTAATAATCTCTGTTCACCGCTATGATCGGAGCATTTTCCGTCATTCCGTATCCCTGTATCATAGGCAGCCCCATTGCTTCATAGTCTTTTATCACCTGCGGATTTATTGCAGCTCCACCGGCTATGAAAAGCTCCATCCTGTTTCCCAGACTCTTATGTATCTGAGCGAATATTTTTCTCATAGCTTTCTGGTTGTTGAACAGCCTCGTCTTCTGCGCAAGCTGCATCATTTTCCTCATCTTGCCCGCAGCACCGGAAGCCTCCGCCTGCTTCCAGACTTTTTTGTGCATACTTTCAAATACCACTGGAACGCCCAGCATAACCGTCGCTCCGCACTCCTTGAGATTCTGCTGTATATATCTCAGACCCTCGCAGATAGCGACGAACATTCCCTGATACAGTCCTGTAAACACGTGACAGGTGAGTTCATACGTGTGATGCATCGGCAGTACAGAAAGCCCTCCTCCCGGCTGCCTTATCTTAACATATTTCGACATGTTGTAAACATTTGCCGAGATATTTTTGTGCGACAGCATCACGCCCTTTGCCATGCCTGTCGTTCCCGAAGTAAACAGCAGCGCGCACATAGCTTCTCTGTCTATCACCGCATCGAGAAATTCTCTGTTGCCGTTTTTGATGAGAGCCGCGCCTTTCCTTAGCAGTCTGTCCCAGCTAAGAACACCGTTGTTATCCTCATCCGCATCCATGTTTATCCTTACCTTTACTAGACCGCCGGCACTTTCAAGTGCCGCCATCGTCTTTTTCTCCATCTTTTTGGAAAAGATTATAGCATCTATTTCCGATCGTTTTATCAGATTGCCGATCTCTATCTCCGTAAGATCCTTGTCGAGAGGCACGACTACGCCTGTACCGTTAGTGACTGCCAGATATGAAACTACCCACTTGTAGCTGTTTTCACCTATCACTGCGATCTTGCTGTCACGGAGCCTCATGTCTGTCAGTGCTGTTCCCAGGCAGTCTATATCATGCTTGAGCTGGATATACGATATCGGTCTGTATTCTCCACCCGGTACATCCTTTACGAGAAACGCCGGATCATTGCCGTACATTTCAGCACTGGAATGTATCATATCTCTGAGATCGTTTATATATCTCATCCTGTACAGCGTGTCTTTGTATTTCTTGCTATTCAATACCCATCACTCCTTGCTTCTGAGCCAGATATCCTTCCAGGATCTCTGCTGCATCCTGGACACATCCGTCGCAGCTTCGCAAAACCTTTTTGGTATCAACGCCTTTTATTTCTCTGCAGATGACAGACTGGTTCTTTGCCTTGAACTGCTCTGTCAGTGCTTTCATTGCCTTGTAGCTTTCTTTTTTTGACTTCGGAGCATCAAGCACACCGTCCGATTCTATCATGCCTACAACTGCCGCCATTCCTGACACAGCGCCGCATGTCCCCATCGTTCCCATGCCGAATCCGAATGCTTCCATCATTTCAAAAACTTCTTTCTCGTCTCTGCCAAGTTCCTCACAGAACGCGCAGGCGACAGCCTGTGCACAGTTGTACTTTTTCTTATGGTTGGCAACTGCTCTCTCTGCAAACTTCCCCATTTTTTCTATTCCTTCCTGCCGTATTTTTCGGCCAGTATCCTGCCAACATACACACCGCTTGCCGAGGCCTGTGAAAGAGAATGAGTGACGCCTGATCCGTCGCCCAGTGCATAAAGTCCCGGTACTGCTGTCTGCAGGTGTTCGTCGACTTCGATCTTTGAATTATAAAACTTGACTTCCACACCATAAAGCAGTGTATCTTCATTTGCCGTTCCCGGTGCGATCTTATCAAGTGCGTATATCATTTCTATTATATTGTCCAACTGCCTCTTAGGTATTACGAGACTTAGGTCTCCCGGCGTAGCCTGGAGCGTCGGTCTTGTGAAGCATTTCTCCATCCTTCTGGCGCTGCTTCGTCTGCCCTTTACAAGATCGCCGAACCTCTGCAGCAGCACCCCGCCGCCCAGCATGTTCGAAAGTCTTGCAATCGATTCGCCATACTCGTTGCTGTCCTCAAACGGTTCTGTGAACTTGTTCGATACGAGGAGTGCAAAGTTCGTATTCTCTGTACGAAGCTCCGGATCCGCATAGCTGTGTCCGTTTACCGTCACTATGCCGTTAGTGTTCTCTGCAACGACTTCCCCGTACGGGTTCATGCAGAATGTCCTTACCATATCATTGTATTTATCGGTCTTGTACACGATCTTGCTTTCGTATACATCATCTGTTATGTGCTTGAAGATCTCTGCCGGCAGTTCAACTCTTACTCCTATGTCCACGCGGTTTTTCTTCTGCTTGATGCCGAATTTACCGCATACCTCTGCACTCCATTTCGATCCGGAACGTCCTGTAGCCATGACGAGATCTTTACATCTGTACTGCTCGCCTTTGTTTGTCGTGAGCAGGAAAGAGCCGTCGTCCTCTATGTCGACATTTTCGATCGTCGTATAAAATTCAGTTTCGATCCTTTCGCTGCAGTAATCGAAGATCTTGCCGAGGATCCTGACGTTCCTGTCAGTTCCTAGATGTCTTACTTTCGCTTCCAGAAGATGCAGATTGTTTCTGAGTGCGATAGTCTTGAGCTCGGAGCTTGCCGTCGAGTAAAGTCTGGCATCGGCGCCGCCCATGCTGCAAAGCACTTCGTCCACGTATTCCATCAGTTCCATCGCCTTGTCCACACCTACGTAATTGTGCAGATCGCCGCCGAACTGTGTCGTTATGTTGTATTTGCCATCCGAAAGAGTTCCTGCTCCTCCGTATCCGTTCATTATGTGGCACGGAGAACATTTGAGACAGTTCTTGGCGCCTGCCTTGATAGGGCACTGACGCTTTTCAAGAACTGCGCCTTTATCTATCATCAGTATCCTGGCATCAGTATTGAGTCTGGCCAGCTCATATGACATGAACACTCCGCTTGCACCAGCTCCTATTATAATAATGTCATAAGTTTTCATAAGATCCTCCGTTTTTCAAACATAGTCGATTTTTATTTTATACCACACGGCACGAAATTGCTATATATTTTGCTTTCTTATCATTGTATCTTCACAATACAGGCTGTTCCATCACACACTAAAAACCGGCAAGCATCTTAAACAGTCCGCTTGCCGGCCTATCGTCATATACACGTCATCACTAGGCTTCTTCTACTGCCAGTTTCTCGAATTCTGCAACGACCTTTTCGAATTCCTCGTCATCCTTGATATCTATCAGTTCGTAATCTTCTCCGTGCTCCTTATAGCCATAGATATAAACGTCTTCAGATCCAAGAGGATTGAGAGCTATATACTCTTTGCCCAGTGCGTCAAAAACACCCAGAATCCCGCATTCTTCTGCAGTTTCATCATCGTATTCAAGTGTGATGATATCCTCTTCTTCATAACCGTATAAATCTTTTTTATCAGCCATTTCTTTCCTCCGTACTCAGAAATTTTCCGTTCAACAGCATTACTATAACATCATGCTCTGCTTTTATCAACAAAATCTTCTGCTTGTGATAATGGCACATAAAATGCAGAAAGTCAAGAAATAAATTTGCCGCTCAACAAACGAAAAGCCAGAGCTTGCGTCCCGGCTTTTCATGTATGCATCACTTTATGAAGTTTGCAAATGCTCTATTACTATATCATAACAATTCCGCAGATAACATATCCAATCGCTGCTATGACTCCGGCGAGGAGGCCAAACGGCATCTGAGTCCATGCATGTGCAAAATTATCGCAGCCTGTAGCGGATGAAGTTATAACAGTGCAGTCAGAGTAGAAGCAGCAATGGCTTCCTAATACTCCGGCTGAGATTACAGCTCCGCAGCCGAGAGCAACCGGTATACCTGTTCCCATGCAGATCGGAATTACTATCGGCAGTGCGATTATGTACATTCCCCAGTTTGTTCCTGTAAAGAATTCCGTTATTGCAAGAAGTATGAATATGATAACAGGAAGCATCTTCGGCGAAGCATACTCAACAGCAACGTCGATTACGAAACGTGTAAATCCTATCTGATCGTTTACTGATGCGAAAATATATGCCAGAATCATCAGGCAAAGAGGAAGAATCATGTTCTTAAGCCCCTCAACGCTGTAGTCCCAGAATTCCTCGGCAGTTATCAGCTTCTGTCCCACGAAGAGTATGAAGCAGACACCCATCGTAGCAATTACTCCGTGCTGCATATCAAGATCGAATAATATCGTAAAGAATATCATGCTGACAACAGGAATAACGAGATTAAACAGTCTGGGCTTGCCTTTGATTTCAACCTCACCTGCTCCAAGGTCAATTTTTTCTGATCCCGGAGGCGCCAGAGGTCCGCCGGACATAGCTCTCTCCTCGGCCTTCTTCATAGGACCGAACGTAGGAATTATATGCCAGATAATCAATGGAACAATTAATGCCGCAGCCCATGCATAAAAGCTGAACGGAATCGTAGTAACAAACGCTCCGATTTCATTGCCTTTTGTGCCGTAACCGTTTCCTACCATGATACGTCCTGCGAATATAGCCCATGTGGATATAGGGATCAATGCACAAAGAGGAGCCGCCGTTGAAGATGTGACATAACTGAGCATTTCACGCGACACCTTGTACTTATCGGTCAGTTTCTTCATACAGGAGCCGATAGTCATCGAGTTGAGATAGTCATCGATAAAGATGATGCATCCCAGAATATATGTCCATGTCAATGTGGCTTCTCTTGTTTTTGCTTTCCTTCCGGCCCATTCTCCAAAAGCCTGCGCTCCTCCGCTTACCTCGATCAGCTTGATGATGGAACCCATGAGTCCGCAGACGAGTATAAGCCAGCCGGTATCCTCATCCATCATAACTCCCGTCGCTGTAGTGCTGAAGTTTCCAACTAAGTTGCCTGTCGGGGCAGCAAAGATCAAGCCAACAACCGAGCCTAATATCAGTCCCTCAAGAACTCGTTTTGTCGCAAAAATATACACTACG
Organism: Bacteroidaceae bacterium; assembly: GCA_963619345.1. Classification (GTDB taxonomy): domain Bacteria; phylum Bacillota; class Clostridia; order Peptostreptococcales; family Anaerovoracaceae; genus Lentihominibacter. The sequence continues at coordinate 5,913 of CAVEWO010000008.1, read as the reverse complement.
AGAAAAACCGCAGGCATACATGACCAGATGCCTATATTGCCTCCCTCTGTCTCCAGATTTTCTGCTGGTACCAGAGTGAGTGCCACGGCATAAGAAGCTGCGACAACTAATAATATAACTATTAATGCGCGAATCGGATTGAAGTTTTTCACTTCATTTTGTAATTTCTCTGTCACTCTTTTCTCCTTTCATATAAATAGATTAGTATGATTTGTATAATTCCTCTGCCAGGTTTGTCACCGATGCTGTTTACCGGCAGAAAACAAAAAAGACCACGCAAAATAATTTTGCATGGTCTTAAACAGCCAACAATAAATGTTTCCATCCAAGCGTACAAATTAATGGTTACCACCCGATAAAACAGTTCCCGCTGCGCAGCATCCGCGTCGCCTTGGGCATCGTCCATTTTGATCTATGGTAAATATCGATTTGTTTCTGTTCTTCTCACCGTTTATGACAACCTCGTTCAGTACAGCCCTGTGGTCTGATATCCGCACAGCCACCTGGCCAAGCTCATCACCTCTATCGTGAAAGAACCTCTTTAAGATGTATACATTATAGCAATATTTTGAAAATTGTCAAGGAGATTTTTCCTGCACATTGTTAACATTATGCTTGACAAGTGATTATACGGAGCTGAAAATATTACGTGTCATTCATGTCTGCTGACAACAGGAAACACATGCAGAAAAGGAGAGTGTGCAGATGCATAAAGATATCGGCAGCTTTGACTTCGAAAACAGTCAGGAGTTTTACATCAATGAAGTATACGGCGTTATCGTCATCGATATGTCAGGAAAGATCCGGTACATGAACAAGCAGTGTATGAAGCTTATCGGATACACTGACCCGACATATCAGCAGGCAAAGGAGCTCTTCGGCAGATCCGTAGAAGATGTCTTTCCTTACACGCATATGCTTGAGAACCTCGCGCCTGAGATAACAAAACCAAAGATCGTCTTTTACAAATCAAACTTCGGCATGGGCATTTCCATGAACGTGCCGCTGATTTACAACGGCGAAAAAATAGGTCTTATGGAATACGATCTTGTAAATGAGGAGAAAGTCTTTTTCGAGCTTACTGACGACTACAACGCTTTCCTCAACGATCAGCTGAAACAACTGCAGAAAAAGATCATCAAACTGGAGCAGAACAAATACACGATCGACAATATCATTGGATCATCTCCTCCGATGAACAAGCTGCGCCAGCAGATCGTCACCGTTGCGAAATCAAATTCAACAGTACTGATATCCGGAGAGACCGGTACCGGTAAAGAGCTGGTCGCTCATGCCATCCATAATCTGAGCAACAGGAAATTCAATCCGATGGTAAAGATAAATGCATCAGCATTCCCCGAAAATCTCGCTGAATCAGAGCTTTTCGGATACAAAAAAGGTTCCTTCACCGGAGCTAATAAAGAAGGAAAGATAGGAAAATTCGAATATGCCAACCATGGTACGCTTTTCATAGACGAGATACAGCAGATGCCTATGAGCATACAGCCTAAATTTCTCCGCGTACTGCAGGAGCACGAGGTCGAACCGATAGGCAGCAACGAATCCGTTCCTGTCGACGTCCGCGTCATAGTGGCATGCAACGAAGATATCCTTGAAATGGTCAAAGATAACCGCTTCAGACAGGATCTGTTTTACCGGCTCAACGTAATAAGAATAGAGATCCCCCCGCTTCGCGAACATCTTGAGGACATAGATGAGCTTGCCGATCATTACATCACCCAGCTGAATACCGAACTGGGCTTCAAGATCAACGGCGTTGATCCCGCAGTGCTCGAAGCCCTGAAACAGTACAGCTGGCCCGGCAATATAAGAGAACTCCGCAACGTGATCGAGCGCGCAATGAATTTCGCTACAGGCGACAGACTTACTCTGGATGACTTCACGTTCTTCACGATCGCGAAAAAAACATCGCTGCCGGATTACAGTTCAAACGGCAACATCATCGAAGAAACCAAGCGAAAAGCAGAAAAAGAACTGATCGAAAACGTGCTGCAGCATTTCGGCTACAACAAAACTCACGCCGCAAATTTTCTAAACATATCGAGACCGCTGCTCCACCAGAAGATTAAAAGGCTCGGCATCGCATCGTCTCCGGCTTCTGATAGAAATCAGAAGCTTTAGAGAGACCCTGCTCTTGCTTGCAGCAAATGAAGAAAATAATCGCCTCAGCTTCAGACCGCTTTGGCGATTATTCATTATTTATGCGCTTTTGCTATATACAATCTTGCATTTATCTCATCCGTGTTAATTTGTTTTACGCCCCACCAGATATAAAATTATTCCCACTGCTATACATATGATACCTATAATCATAGTTACGCTCTGCATCATTGCGAAATTCGAAAACAGTCCGTGACCATAGTTGTCCAGATAATATTCAGGACCCCATGAGCCTTCATACCAGTTGATAAATACCTTGGCGAAGAGTGCAAACACTCCGATTCCCAGATACAGTCCTCCCAGCTTTTTCACATCTCCGAATCCCAGACGTGTCTTCGGATTAATCGGATATATCTCAGGTTCATCTATCGCTGATCCCTTGAATTTCCACTTGGTCAATACATATATTATCGGAACAAACAGCACCCAGATCATGCCTCCGAGGAAGTAATCTATGCCGTTAACAAGCGTTGTCAGTATACAGATCATCAGCACAAGAATGCTGCATACACTGTGCATCGCCCTGCCACCCGGAAACTTGAATGGAATTTCTTCCGGCGGGATTTTTCTCTTGAGCTTCATGCAGGCAATTACCGTCAGGGTTACAACCATTACCATAAAGAATACATCAACTACAACAAGAAATGTAAAGCTGAACGGTATCAGCGCCAAAGTCACTATGGCTACAAAGATAAGGCCCACATAAGGAACGCCTCTCTTTTTTGTCAGGTTGGCAACAAATTTCGGCCCGAAATGTTCGTCAGCCAGCATGAGAACGCATCTTGATCCTGTTGTAAGACATACGTTAAATATGGAAGCCTGGCCTATGATTGCAATAATCATAAAACCTATACCTGCTGCAGGGCCTACCGACTGTACAAGAACCGCCGAATATCCGATGCCGTCAGGTTCGGTTGTCCAGTCTGCCCATTCGCCTACAGAGCCAAGCCCTGCTATTGTTGGCAGAATGTATGTCAGCGCAATCAGCGGAACAACTATCATCAGTGCCTTGGGAATTATCTTGTGCGCTCCTTTTATCTCTCCTGAAATTACCGACAGTTCGTCAAATCCCGAGTACATCCAGATTGCGATTGCCAGGCCTGCACCGACATGCCCAAATGCATTGTCATATTCTCCAGAGAAGAACGGCTTCACAGGACTCTGATTCATATTCATGAATCCCACCACCGTAACTGCTGCAAACGCAATAACAATCAGTATTGAAAGTATTGTACTTACAACGCTTACATCCTTAACACCAAGTATGTTGATGGTAAAGAATATCAGTATCATTACAACCTTCAGTACGAAACTCATGGTATCTGACAACGGGACAATTTTGCCCAGATAACCGATTGCAAGAACAACATAAACCGTGTTGCATACAAGCGACCAGATTACATTGCAGAATACCATGATGGCAAACCAGAATTCTCCCAGAGCCTCTTTGACCCACATCAGGTTTCCGCCTTCAACAGGTCTTGCCGAACCCATTTCCGCACAGATCAGCGAATATGGAACTGCCCATATCAGCGGAAGCACCAGCAGCAGTACGATCGTGAGACCCGGTCCGCATTCAGGAATCATTTCTTCAATTCCAAAGGCTCCGGCACAGCATATAGCATAGAACATTCCTACGACAGACATTACTCCCACCTTGCTCTGCACGACATCCTTTGCACCATGTCTTACTTCTAATTTTTCCACCGTTTTTCTCCTTCAGGTGACAGCGGGGGAAACATATGCTGCCACTTCCCCGACTATAACTGTTTTTTTACCAGTTCAACTGTAATATCAAGTTCGTCTGCACACTGCAGATAGTAATCAATCTGTTCTTCACTGAGCATATCCGATGAAATAAGACCTGTCTGTTCATATTTGTCTTCAACAAACAGCCTTGAGAAAAGGTACCCGCCCTGTCCTGTAATATACTGTTCGCAGGTAAGTCCGAATCTCTCGAAGCATTCATATATTCCCGGTGTGAAGATATGTGCCTCAACCTGCAGATCCTTTCCGTCTTTCTTTCCTATTACTTCCGCAACCGTTGCACCTGCTTCAGATTTAATACCTTCATCCAGTATTTCCTGTATTTCTTCACGATATTTAGGTGCTGCAGGTATATGAGCCAGTACGGTTTCAAACGGTATTACCTCACGGCCGTTGATGATTTCTTTTTCCTTCGAAAGAAGCCCGGCTCTCTTTAGGGGATACGCAAAATCGATGCCTACTCCGCCATATTTGAAATATGCATTTTTACAGCCTTTGAAGTATGTATTGGCATTATACCCTATATAAACCGGTTCGTCATGTGAATGTTCAACGCACATTGCAACTTTGCCTTTCATTTCAGGATATTCTCTGTAAAATGGATCGCTGAAGCCTTCTGTTACAACAAATTCTCCGTTGATCCATGCCACGCCCTCCTCGCTCATATCTCTTAATGCGACATCAGGCGACCACCAGAATGGCATAAATCTTTTGGCTTCAAGACCTTCATATACAATCAGGTTAACTGTATCGCATGTATCCAGTTCTCTTACGGCACGTCTTGCTGCAACCAGAATCAGTCCCGGAGCCGATCCTGTTCCTATGATTGCCAGTCTGCCGTTGGCTTTGAATTTTTCTCCGTACTCTTTGTACATTATGCCGATATCCTTGATCCATGTTTCCTGACTGTCGTCGATTTCCGGATCTGTAAGTCCTCCGGCTGCGAAATCCTGATAATTTGTCTTTGCTTCAACCGCTGCATCCAGTACGTTCTTTGCAAACTCGTAAGGCAGTGCATTAAGAATGAGATCCACACCTTCAGCCGCTTTTACGATAGCTGCCACGTCTCTGGCGTTAACCTCCATACCAACACCTTTTTTCATTGACGCAACCAGTTCCTGAACTGCCTTCTTATCATAATCTGCACATATCACTTTTTCTACAGCAGGATGCTGATCCAGTCTTCTTGCTGCTGCTGTTCCCTGAGCACCTGAGCCCAGTACTAAAACTTTCTTACCCATCATTTCCTCCTTAAACGAATCATTGGAGCTGTTACTGAATTACTCATTTAAAATTCCTTCCGACAACAGCAATTGTCATGTCAAGCAGATTAGCGTACTCATCATATTTGCTCTTGCGGAAACCTAATTGATTCTGTTTTATATGTATATTTTAACTGTTGTACGAAATATTTTCAGTCGCTATTTTTTCTGAATCTTCAGATTTAACAGACCGGTTTTGTCCTTGCCGCAAATGCTTTGAAAATTCTAATAAAAAGCAATGACTTTTTAACTATAACCCTTATTAATTATGTCAAGATACCTTATGCATAAAAAATTACCGGTCAATTGAAAAGATAAAATCCACAGTATAAAGTAATGTTTGGGAAAAAATACTTTATACTGTGGATTTTGTTGTTCGATGCAACACTTCAGAAAAACTGACGCTGAATTGGAAGAGCAATGCTTATCGCATACTTCGGATGTGCTATTTTTGCATATATCTATTGTTCATTCTTATGGAAATAACGCCACACGGCCTCAGCTGCCCGCAGATTCATACTTTCCACGGTTTTCAGTGCATCGATATCTGCCGACCTTATCGCATCTACACTCTTGAAATGCTCAAGCAGCGCAGCTTTACGCATCTTGCCGATGCCCGGGATATCGTCTAATACCGATCTCGAAGCGCTCCTGTTCCTGAGGCTTCTGTGGTATTCTATCGCAAATCTGTGCACTTCCTCCT
>CAVEWO010000007.1:0-13359 GCA_963619345.1 Bacteroidaceae bacterium | reverse complement strand
AAATGTCAAATGTATAAAAACTGCCCGGTTTCGGGTCGTTCCGTAACAGTGCAGAATTGGGAAAAAATTCATATACATATTTTGCGTATAAAATGTGTTATAAATGCATAAATATGCACGCCGAGCCTTAAAAAGCAGGCATATTTCCGTTGAGTGGGAGCGCTTTACAGGAGGGTTTGAAGTCACCTGAGGATTGTTTACGGAAGTAGCTGAAATCGGCTCAAAAAAGTACAATCCACTGTAACAAAACACCTGTTCGGAAGGTGATTTTCATACATTTCGTGTTTTGATAAAAGCACGGTGGTAAAATCATGAATGCATAATGAGTGTATAATGAATTTTTGCAGCAACATAGGGTGCGCAGATATAGTTTTAATTGGCGTGCGAACGTGTGTTTACAATTAAAAATGGAGGTGTTATAATGGTTTCATACATTGATAAGCGGCGTTGCCGCAATGAAGAAACCATTGAAATGCGCTGCGACAAGCTTGCGCGCTATAATGTTCTGCAGGTTTCGTACCTTGTATGATATATTTTTTGATTTGATGACCTCTGAAAGGGGGATTATATATATGACTGAATTCAAAGTACATTCGGATTTCGAGCCGATGGGTGATCAGCCTCAGGCGATCGAGATCCTTGCGAATGGAATCAAGAACGGGAAACGCGCACAGACGCTGATGGGCGTGACCGGATCGGGAAAAACATTCACGATGGCGAAGCTCATAGAGAAAGTGCAGAAACCGACGCTCGTGATATCCCATAACAAAACGCTGGCAGCTCAGCTGCACGGCGAGTTCAAGGAATTTTTTCCGGAAAACGCAGTAGAATACTTTGTCAGCTACTATGACTATTACCAGCCGGAGGCATATGTAGCCTCGACTGACACATATATAGAAAAGGATTCGGACATAAATGCAGAGATAGAAAAACTCAGGCATTCCGCGACTGCAGCGCTTTCCGAAAGAAGAGATGTGATAATAGTAGCGAGCGTATCGTGCATATACGGACTGGGAAGTCCTATAGATTATGAAAATCAGGTGATTTCTCTGCGTCCGGGCATGGAGAAGGACAGGCAGGAGCTGATGAGAAAGCTTGTCGATATCCAGTACACGAGAAATGATATCGCGATGGATCGCGGAAATTTCAGAGTCAGGGGAGATACGATCGACATATACCCGGCAGGTGCGGAAAATGCTGTCAGGATAGAGCTTTTTGGAGATGAAGTCGAGACCATTAAGGAGATAAATCCGGTCACGGGCGAGATCGTAGGGCTCAGAAATCACGTGGCGATATATCCTGCATCACATTATGTGACGAGCAAGGAGAAGATAGAGCATGCCGCTCAGACGATAAATGAAGAGCTAGAAGACCGCATCCAGTGGTTCAGGGATCGCGGCAAGCTGATAGAAGCGCAGCGTATCGAACAGAGAACGAGATACGATGTGGAAATGCTCAGAGAAGTCGGTACATGCAAAGGCATAGAGAATTATTCAAGACATATAACGGGACTTGAAGCGGGATGCAGACCGTATACACTAATAGATTATATACCAGATGATTTCCTGATAATAATAGACGAATCACACGTCATGCTGCCGCAGCTCAGAGCGATGTACGCGGGAGACCGGTCGAGGAAGCAGTCTCTGGTGGATTATGGCTTCAGACTGCCGTCAGCGCTCGACAACAGGCCTCTGAAATTTGAAGAATTCAACGATCTCGTAAATCAGATAGTTTACGTCAGTGCAACGCCTGCGCCTTATGAAAAAGAGCAGAGCGGCGGCGTTTCGGCAGAGCAGATAATAAGGCCGACAGGGCTGCTGGATCCGGTGATAGAGATGCACAGCACGGAAGGCCAGATGGACCATTTGATAGGAGAGATAAACAAGACTACAGCAAAAGGAGAGCGAACGCTCATCACGACGCTCACGAAGAAAATGGCAGAGAGCCTGACGGATTATCTGAAAAATGTTGGGATAAAGGTGCGGTATCTGCATTCGGAGATAGATACGCTGGAGCGAATGGAGATCATCAGAGATCTGAGACTCGGAACATTCGATGTGCTGGTAGGCATAAACCTGCTGAGAGAAGGCCTCGACATACCTGAAGTCTCACTCGTGGCTATTCTGGACGCAGACAAGGAAGGGTTTCTCAGAACGGAAACCTCGCTGATACAGACGATCGGAAGAGCAGCGAGAAATGCCGACAGCCGTGTTATAATGTACTGTGACGTGATAAGTTCGGCGATGAAATCGGCAATCGACGAAACGGAGCGAAGACGCGGTATACAGGATAAGTACAATAAAGATCACGGCATTATTCCGCACTCTGTAAGGAAAGCGGTCAGAAGTGTCATAGAAGCGACCAAGGCTGCGGAGGATGAAGGAAAATATGAAGGGAAGAGTCCGCTTGAACTTACGAAGAAAGAGCTGAAGGCATATGTTGGCAAACTGGAAAAGGAAATGAAACAGGCTGCGGCCGACCTGCAGTTCGAGCGTGCGGCAGAGCTTAGAGACGTGATATTTGAATACAAGGCGAGACTGTAAGCATGCTCAGCAACAGCGTGAGAATGAACTGCATCAATGGGCAGGCCGAATGAACCGGAGAAAGAAAAGGGCATACAAGGATTAACAGGAAGGTAAGATGGCAAAAGATATAATTATAAAGGGAGCCAGAGAAAACAATCTGAAAAATATAGATGTTACTATACCGAGAGACAAGCTGGTCGTTTTGACAGGCTTGTCTGGTTCGGGAAAGTCATCTCTGGCATTTGACACGATATATGCAGAAGGACAGAGAAAGTACATGGAAAGTCTGTCATCGTATGCGAGACAGTTTCTGGGGCAGATGGAGAAGCCGGATGTGGAGTATATCGAAGGACTGTCTCCAGCGATTTCGATAGATCAGAAGACAACCAACAAGAATCCGCGCTCGACCGTAGGAACAGTAACCGAGATATATGATTATCTCAGGCTGATGTATGCGAGAATCGGTATCCCGCACTGCCCAGTGTGCGGTAGAGAGATCACGAGCCAGACTATAGACCAGATAGTCGAACTTCTGATGCTGGAAGGTGAGGGGACGAAGCTGACGGTTATGGCGCCCGTGGTAAGACGGAAAAAAGGACAGCATGAGAAAATACTCGAAAGGATCCAGAAGGAAGGGTTTACGCGAGTACGGGTCGACGGCGAGATCAGGATACTCGGAGAAGAAGAAATAAAGCTTGGGAAGACCTTCAAGCATACGATAGAGATAGTCGTAGACAGGATAAAAGTCAAGGACGGGATCCAGAGCAGGCTGGCAGAGGCATGTGAACTTGCGATCGCCCATGGAGACGGACTGGTGCAGGTGATTGTCGATAAAGGAGAAGGAGCTGAAGAAAAGACATTCAGTACTAGTCTCGCGTGCCCTGAACACGGGGTCAGCATAGAGGAACTCGAACCGAGGATGTTTTCATTCAACAATCCGCTGGGAGCATGTACTGAGTGCAACGGACTCGGGTTCATACAGCGTATAGATCCGGATCTGATAATAACGGATACGGACAAGAGTATCAACGAGAAGTGCCTAAGCAATGTATTTGCGACTATGGAGTACACGAGCTTTTACTGGCAGGTGATAAATGCACTTGCAGAGAAGTACGATGCCAGTCTGGATACTCCGTATAAAGATCTGCCGGAAGAATTCAAGCAGGTGCTGCTTTACGGCACCGGAGATGAAAAGCTTCAATACGTTTATACTAATAGAAACGGCGATACGCAGAACAGGAATCACACTTTTGAGGGTGTAATCAACAACCTTGAAAGGAGATACAGAGAGACCGGCTCCGAGTGGATCAAGGAAAAGATGGAAAAATACATGCGTATCACGCAGTGTCCTGTATGTAAAGGCAACAAGCTGAAGCCTGAACTGCTGGCAGTCACTGTGGGCGGCAAGAATATAATGGAATTCTGTGACATGTCCGTTGCTGAAGCGATAGAGTTCGTATCAGATCTGAAGCTTTCGGAGACAAATATGAAGATATCAGAGGAGATCATCAAGGAGATAAAGGGCAGGCTTACGTTCCTGGCAAATGTGGGACTTGACTATCTTACTCTTTCGAGAGCGGCAGCGACGCTGTCAGGAGGCGAGTCGCAGCGTATAAGACTGGCGACACAGATAGGATCGGGACTTGTTGGTGTGCTTTATATCCTCGACGAACCGAGTATAGGACTGCATCAGAAGGATAATGAAAAGCTGCTGGAAGCGCTGAGAAGACTGACTGATATAGGCAATACGCTGATAGTCGTGGAACATGACGAAGACACGATGTATGCAGCTGATCATATAGTAGATATCGGTCCAGAAGCCGGAGTCAGCGGAGGAGAACTGGTGGCTCAGGGCACGGTCGAGGACATCATGAACTGCCCGGAATCCATAACAGGCCAGTACCTGAGCGGAAAGAAAAAAATAGAAGTTCCCGAAACGAGGAGAAAAGGCAATGGAAAATTCCTGGAAATCAAAGGCGCTGCCGAGAACAATCTCAAGGGGATAGATGTGAAGATCCCTTTGGGTGAACTCGTATGCGTCACAGGTGTTTCCGGCTCGGGAAAGAGCAGTCTGATCAACGAGATATTGTACAAAGCTGTTGCGGCAGAGATGTACGGAAGCAAGGAAAAGCCGGGCAAATACAAACGCATAAACGGTCTGCAGAACATCGACAAGATCATCGATATCAACCAGGCTCCTATAGGAAGGACGCCGAGATCGAATCCGGCAACATATACGGGAGTATTCACACATATAAGAGATCTGTTTTCACAACTACCAGAGGCGAAGCTGCGAGGATACGGCAAAGGCCGTTTCAGCTTCAATGTAAAGGGCGGCAGATGCGAGGCCTGCAGCGGTGATGGTATAATCAAGATAGAGATGCATTTCCTGCCGGATGTATATGTGCCTTGCGAAGTCTGCAAGGGAAAGCGTTACAATCATGAGACTCTCGAAGTCAAATACAAGGACAAGAGCATTTTTGACGTGCTCGATATGAACATCGAAGAAGCAGCAGAGTTCTTTCAGAACATACCTGCTGTTTCAAGGCAGCTTCAGACACTCCTCGATGTAGGCATGGGGTATATAAAGCTGGGACAGCCTAGCACACAGCTTTCCGGAGGAGAGGCGCAGAGGATAAAGCTCGCGTCAGAGCTTTCCAAGAAGAGTACGGGAAAGACACTGTATATACTGGACGAACCAACGACTGGACTGCATTTTGCAGATGTTGACAGACTGATAATGGTGCTGGATAAGCTGGTCGATGCGGGGAATACGGTAGTAGTGATAGAGCACAATCTCGATGTGATAAAGCGTGCAGACCATATCATCGACCTCGGACCGGACGGAGGATTCAGAGGCGGCATGATCGTAGCGGAGGGAACTCCAGAGGAAATCGCAGAAGCTGAAGGCTCATATACCGGGAAATTCCTGAAAAAAATGCTGAAAGCAAGGTGATGATACAGGGCAGAAAGCACGGAACGTGTTGGAAGATAAGATATACAAGAAATCCGTAGAGAAAATTATGAAGAACTGCCGGATATACTCAACTGCCTCAAAGCAGTAAATTGGCGTATGACCAATGACCGATCGGCACAGCAGAGTAACAGTACATAACATCAGGACAGGAGGACGAAAATGGATTTTAAATATGTCAGAATTCAGGGAAAAGAACTGGCTAAAAATACTCATTATGCAAAAGGGATCTTCAGTATGTGCTGGAGTCTGATCCAGGAGGACGTCATGGATGAGGAGGATGCGGAGCTTTATCGTGAAATCGATGACTGGATAGCAGAAATGCTGCCTTATCCAGAACCGTGTATGAAACAGGAAAAGGTAGTATGTTTTTTTAAAACTGAAAATTATGAGGAATTCCGTAAACTTTTAAATCCTGCCATGTGGCTGTTGGAAAAATATAATCACCCGTTTTATGTGGTTTACACAAATTTCCCAGGAGAAATTGTCTATGAAGACGAGTATCAGGTAGCAGTGAGGGTAGATGATATGGAAGTGATCATTGAGCAGCAGGAATCATGGACAGATAATGTTACGGCGGATAAAATACGAAGTTAAAAAGGCACCATGATGTTGGGAAAATCGGTATCTGTGAACAGATTTTTCACGTAATTTATATATGCATCGGGATACAAAAAAGCCTGTCAAATATATGAAAGAGAGTTTATAACATGAAAGTATTGATCGTAGGAGCAGACTGTCAGGGTAGATGACAGCACTGCTCTTTTTGTATAAGGCAAGGGGCTGTCACATTGATGCGGGATCATTTTTTATCTGTTATCCTTTATCTCCATATGATTGAGCGCATATCGAAGAGCCAGATTGATGAGCTCATTGCGCGATCGGTTCGTCTTTAGCGATAAGCTGTTGTACGCTTCCTGAAGAGTTTTGTCTATCCGGATTGTCATTGTAACTGTCTTGTCTTCCTTTGGTGTTATGATGAATTTTTCCATAATGTAATCCCTCCATTACTACTGATTACATTATAATGTTGATTTGCATCACAATACCATAACACATTATGAGTTATAAAATAGTTGCAATTATGCATTGATAGTTGATATAATTTAAGCACTTACACATTCATATTTTTACATTGGCACATTAATTGCTTCATATAATCCTATCGATTATAAATCAATTCCAGAAGAAAAATATTCTGAGAAATACTATGCTAGGGAGGTAACTGAATATGGGGAAATTTACTGAAAAACAGTTTATCGTGGAACATTATCAGGAAATGCTGAATATATTGAATACCCTTAAAGTAGGCGTTTTCATAACGGATGGAGAAGGCAAGGTGCTGATGCTCAATGAGGAGTCGGAACGTACTGGAGGCGGTATGGCTATCGATGATATCCTTGGTAAGAATATGGAGGAGCTGCAGGCTGCAGGCTATGTGGATGAATCGTCAGTACTTAAGGCGATAGAGGAAAGGAAAGAGTGCCGTATGATACAGAGGCTGGCGAACGGAGGCAGTCTTTATCTTACAGCGGTCCCTTATTTCAACGATGATAACATAGAGCTGGTGATCTGTACGGAAAGAGATATCACAGAGACGAAAATCCTTGAAAAGGTCCTGGACGAGACTAAAAAGCTTTCAGAAAAGCAGGCGAAAGAGCTAGAGTATCTGCGTACAAAGAGTAAGTCGAGGAAATCTGATATAATAGCAAAGAGTGATAAAATGAAGGATATATTGCAGATTGCCCGACGTATTGCCAAGCTAGACACGACAGTGTTGATATCAGGCGAATCCGGTGTGGGAAAAGAAGTGATAGCCAATTACATATTCAATATGAGTAACAGGATCGACAAGCCTTTTGTAAAGATAAACTGCGCTGCGATACCTGACAATCTGCTGGAATCAGAGTTGTTCGGCTATGAAAAGGGCGCATTTACAGGCGCGGATTCCAACGGCAAGCCGGGCATATTCGAGATAGCAAATGAGGGAACTCTGTTTCTTGACGAAATAACGGAGATACCGCTCAGACTGCAGGCAAAGCTGCTCAGAGCACTGCAGGAAAGGGAACTGATGCGCGTAGGAGGAAAGAAGCCGGTTAAGGTCAATGTACGCATAATTGCGGCGACTAATGTCAATCTCAAGGAAGCCGTAAAGAACGGCGATTTCAGAGAAGATCTGTATTACAGGCTTAATGTTGTGCCTGTCGAGATCCCGCCGCTCAGAGAACGTAAAGAGGATATAAAAGCACTGGCAGAGTATTTCGTATGTGTATTCTCCGATGAATACAATATTAAAAAAACGCTGTCGCAGGAGGCACTAGACGAATTGACACATGCACCGTGGTACGGGAATACAAGAGAACTACGCAATATAATAGAGCGCCTGATAGTCAGCTATGATGGCGAGTATATAACAGCAAGACAGGTCGAGAATCTGCTGTTTTTCAGCAGTCGCAATTCAAACAGCATCGTAGCGGAAGGCAATGCGGCTCTTGGAGAATTGATGGATGAGTATGAACGCGAAGTACTGATGAGCTATCTTGAAAAATATTCGAGTGCTGCTGAAGTCGCAAGAAAGCTGCATGTAGACAAGTCGACGATAAGTCGTAAACTAAGAAAACATCACATAACTGTATATTCAAAATAGATGAAAGTGTTTAAAAAGCATAGCTGATTTTACAAAAGTTGCATTTTCGGAACCGGCAAAGGTGTAGAAATGCAACTTTTTTTATTGCCTGTAAAGCAGCATAAATGCGCTGTTTAGGGAATATTTTATATCGGCGGCAAGTTTGTGATCAGAGCAGCGCAAGAAAACGTTGCAGAAAAGCATCGAGATAACAAGTTGATACTTCGGAAAATTCAAAAAACTGTTGAAATTTCAATGAAATAAAAAAATATTTGCGGTTGGCACACTTCATGCAATTTATATAGGCGTGCACAAAACAATCGGGAAAAAGTTCTTAAGAATTGCCGTCACATCAATAGTATGTGAGTTAAGGAAGGAGAGAAAGGTCATGGACAATTTTGGGTTGTTAACATTGATACCGCCATTAGTGATCATCGTATTCGCACTGGTTACCAAAAGAACATTCGAAGCGCTCCTGCTGGGAGCAGTGATCGGATTTTTTATGACTGACAAGTGGAATGTATTAGGAGCCACTCTGGATGGTTTCTCGGCTACGGCAGCAGATAACATGTGGATGATACTCGTGTTCGGTTTGCTCGGCGGATTCACATTCCTGCTTCAGCGTTCGAGAGGAGCACTGGGATTCGGCAAGGTGCTACGTAAATTCGCAAATTCTGAAAAGAAGACGCTGATGATCGGATGGGTGCTTGGAATCATCGTATTCATGGATGATTATCTTAATATTTTAACGATCTCCACATCGCTGAGAGAAACGTGTGACAAATACAAATCACCGAGAGAAATGCTGGCATATGTTATAGATTCGACAGGAGCTCCGGTATGTGTACTGATACCGCTTTCCACATGGGCAGTGTTTTATGCGGGAGTAGTCGGAGATGAAGCAGGAATGGCAGCATACGGAAGCGGAATGGACATTTATATCCAGTCGCTGCCGTTTATCTTCTACGGATGGACCGCGGTACTGGTAGTGCCGTTTGTTATCCTGGGGGTTATCCCAAAGATGTTTGGAATGAAAAAAGCCTATGAAAGAGTTGCGCAGACTGGCAGAGTATATTCGGAGAAAAGTGATAAATACAATCAGGGTATAACTGAGTTTGATAAACTGATGGAATCCGAAGGTATGGAGCAGGATGGAAAAGGCGGAAATATCTGGTTTTTCGTAATCCCGCTGGCTGTTGTTATCGCAGTTTCGCTGGTAACCGGAGACATACTCATAGGTTTGGCTGCAGCGATAATCGTGATGCTGATAATATATCTGCCGACGAAAGCACTTTCATTCGAGGGATTCTGTGAAGGTTTCGCATCAGGCTTCGCATCGATGGTACCGATGATGTTCATAACAATAGGAGCGCTTACAGTACAGCTTTCGATGGACGGCATAGGGCTTCCGGACTTCGTTATAAGTGCAGTGCTTCCTTACATGAATGCCAGCCTGTTCCCGGCTATTACATTCCTGGTTGTTGCAGCACTGTCATTCATCACAGGAAGCAACTGGGGCATACCGGCACTGACGGTTCCGATTCTTATCCCGCTGGCACTGGCAGGAGGCGCAAATCCGCTGATCGTATTCGGAGCTATAGTATCAGGCGGTACATTCGGAAGCCACGCATGCTTCTACTCAGACGCTACAGTACTGACGTCGCAGACATGCGGCATCGAGAATCTCGAGCATGCATTCACTCAGTTCCCGTATGCGATCATATCAGCGGCACTGGCACTGATGGCCTTTATAGTATGCGGGTTCGTATTCTAAAAGTTAAAAATTCTAAAAACTAAAAACCTGTATTTTTTAAGGTGTTATAAAAGGAGGATAAAAAATGGCTAAAATCGAAGCGGAAAGAAGAGATCTTATCAGTGAAGTCAAAAAGGGCAGTGATGTTACAGAGCTGAAATTCAGAACATCCATACATGGTGAGGATATGCACTATCCGGGAGAAATGATCTCGGGCTGCAAACTCATGGAAAAATGTATCGACTGCTGCACTGAACTCAGCAACATCAGAGACGGCGGAGATGGCGGGTTGTTCGTACACACAGAGGGAAATATTCTCAGACCTGTACATATGCTGGACGCTGTTGAGATCGTGTGCTGGCTGAAGAAACAGGGCAACAGATCAAGAGTATATGGATATGAAATGTATAAGACATCCGAATATGACCAGAAAACAGATCGTTCGGAAGTTTTCGATGAGCCTGTACTTACAGTAAAGGGCGACGTTACATTCGTTATAGCAAATCCTGCGGACTAGAATAGAAAAACAGTACCAGAGAAAATGCGGAGGGTAAAAATGACCAGAATACTAGACGGAGTGAAAATCATAGATTTTACTCAAGGCCACACAGGCAGCTATGGAACGATGCTTCTTGCTGACTTTGGAGCGGAGGTCATAAAGATAGAGGACCATAGAACAGGCGGGGATGTTCTCAGAAACAGCTTTCCCAAAAACGAAAATGGCAGTGCGTATCACGCATATATGAATCGTGGAAAGCGAAGTGTGTGTGTTGACAGGCACAGTGCAAAAGGTCAGGAAGTGATCGCTAAACTTATAGAACACGCTGATGTAGTATGCGAATCGTTTACGGCAGGAGAGATGGAAAAGTGCAGTCTCGGATATGAAGAGATGAGCAAAGTAAACCCGGGCATAATATATGCTTCACATACAGGATTCGGCAAGACTGGTCCTATGAGCAGCAGCGCGGGCAACGATCTTACTGCAGAAGCACTTTGCGGGCTGATGCAGATCACGGGATATCCTGAAGATAAACCTACGGCTCACGGATCGAGGATGGCTGATCAGTACGGAGGCGTTTTCCTTGCATTTGCTATAGTGAGTGCACTTATGGCAAGAGATGTTACAGGGGAGGGACAGCAGATAGATATAGCATCCTCGGACTGCATGTTCACTGCACTCGAAGACAGTGTCGTAGAGGCGGCAATGTCGGGCAAACGCTTTGAAAGAGAAGGAAACCGTTCCAGAAGTATAGCCCCGTATGATACATTTGAAGTCAAGGATGGTATCGTATCGACAGCTGTTTCCACGAATGCTCAGTGGGAGAAATTCTGTGAAGCGATGGATATGAAAGAGCTGCTTGATGACCCTAGATATGCTACTAATGAATCACGCGGAGAGAACTATGATACGAGCCTGAGAAAGATTATCGCTGACAAATTCAAAGACATGACAAAGTGGGATATAGAAAACCTGCTCAGACCGTACAACATACCGAGTGGACCGGGATACACAGTGCCCGAAGCATTTGAAAGCGAACAGCTGAACTCTAGAAACATGGTTGTAGAAGTGAAAGATAAGCAGATCGGAAAGATAAGGATGCCCGGGTCACCTATAAAAATATCAGGCATAGATGATGTACCGGCAGGTTCAGCACCGCTTCTGGGAGAAGATACGGCTCAGCTCCTTGCGGATATCGGATATACGGAAGAACAGATCGCAGGATTGATGGAAGAAAATATCGTAATGTGTGAAGGAGGCAGAAAATGAGACCATTAGAAGGAATAACAGTACTTGATTTCACACAGGCTTACAGCGGTCCGTACTGTGCTATGAATTTGGCGGATTACGGTGCAAGAGTGATAAAAGTAGAGCGTATCAATACAGGTGACCAGTCCAGGTTCTGGAACCCGTATGCAGCGAACGGAAACAGCGGATATTTTGCGGTATATAACCGCAACAAGGAAGGCATCGCAGTAGATATGAGAGCTCCTGAAGGCAAGGAAATAATAAAGAGGCTTTACGGGAAGGTCGATGTCGTGCTGGAAAATTTCAAGTTCGGGACACTTGACAAGCTGGGACTCGGCTATGAGGAGATGAAGAGGATCAATCCGGAGATAATCTTTGCCTCGATAACAGGCTTCGGACAGACAGGACCGCTGAGAGAAAACACGGCATATGACAACGTTATCGAATGCATGAGCGGTTTTATGGAAATGACAGGATTTCCGGAATTCCCGCCTCTTCGTTCTGGAGCTTCAGTAGCTGACAGCTATACAGGCCTCACAATGGCGCTTGCAATCACACTGGCCTGCTATGACAAGAAACGGACGGGCAAAGGGCGAAGGATCGATGTGGCTATGCTGGATACGATGTTTGCGACTATCGAGGACGCAGTGCTGGCGTATGCGCTCACAGGCAGGGAAATAAGCAGGACAGGAAACGCAAAACCGAGAGAAATCGTACCGTATGATACATATTACTGTGCAGATGACTTTATAGCAGTTGGAATAAACGATGAATCGATGTGGCCTGATTTCTGCGATGCGCTTGAGATGCCGGAGCTTAAAGACGATCCCCTTTATGCTACGAATGACCTCAGATGCAGCAATTTTGCGGAATTTACAAAACTGATGCAAGGTGTTTTCAAGGAAAAGACAGCGGCATGGCTTCTTGAAAGGTTTTCGCAGTTCAATATACCGGCGTCAGTCATAGTCGATCCTGTCGACGATATGACAAATCCTCAGATGCTGGCAAGAGACATGATAATCGATATCGATGATCCTAACGTAGGGAGTTTCACGGCATTCGGAATACCTGTGAAGTTCAGCAAGACGCCTGGATATATCAGGAAACCGTCCCCGCTCTTAGGTGAGAACAGCAGGGATATTTTAAAAGAGGCAGGATATACTCATGAAGAAATAGAAGGATTTATTTCGGATGAGATAATCGGAGTTCCTGCAGAATAATGTAAAGCTGCAGGTTTGCCGGCAGACACTACAGCGAGGCTCGCGCATGAAAAAGTGTTTTGATTGCGCAGCCTCGCTTTGTATTAAGGAAAAACAGCCGGCTGCGACCGTGAATTGGTCGTGAGCACGGAGGGTGGTTTGACTGGGAGATCTGCAGCGGGTTTTGAATGGTAAAATTTATAAAAGATTGTAGTGACTTGAAATAGATGGTATAATAATAAATGACGTGCTGAAAAAAGTATTTAAAATCGTACTTATTTTGTGTTTTTTTATTTAGTTGATTAGGTGGTGAATTTTTTGAAAGAAAAAAGCACGGCATTTTTATTGATGTGTCTTCTGGTGTGTTTCTGGGGTCTGGACTATGTGGTGGCGAAAGAGGCTCTGAACATACTGGAACCGATGAACCTGCTGTTTCTTAAATACCTGGTAGGTGCGTTGCTTGTATTTGGAATCAAGCTGAAGCAGGATCGGAAGACGATCGTAAGACCGAAGGATATCCCTTTTTTTATAC
>CAVEWO010000006.1:0-13377 GCA_963619345.1 Bacteroidaceae bacterium | reverse complement strand
CGGCAGCACTGCGTGCTGCATCAGAAAATCGAATCCCGTGACCGCGCCCGCCATGACGGGGTCCATGATGCTCCCCGACGAGATCCCTCCCATTGAGATCAGCAGCGGTATCAGTACCGGAAGCAGGATCTCCATCGCCGAAGCCATCGTATCGATCGTGCTCGAACAGTAATCGTAAGTCTGATAGAAATTGCCTATGCAGAGTGCTGTGATGATGATGCCGCATATCATCGTGCCAAGTGACGATACTGTTTTGCTGCCGAACGTGTTCGAAAAATTCGTCAGCAGCCCAGTCACTATGCATATCGCCAGTATCTCACAGCCTATGAGCACTGATGATCTGACTTCCATTAGAAAAAGATCAGTCAGGTTTTTTATGATGCTGTCCGCATCGAAGATCGGCCTGCCGTTTATCATGCTGTTTATTATTTCTTCTACAGTCATGTCGTCAAATATGCCGCCCTGTCCGGCTGCATCCGACATCATGCTTTCGAGTCCGGACAGATCCATCGAATCAAGCTGCCCGTCTATTATCGTCTGGTAATCCATCTTGTGCCCTTTCCATCCTCTAACCGAGAAGTGAACCGATCAGCTCCAGCACAGCCGTCAGCACCGGCATGGCGATGCAGAAAATGATCACCTTTCCCGCCAGTTCGACCTTGGAGCCGATCGTTGCCTCGCCGGCGTCTCTGCACAGCTGCGCCGTGAAATCCGTAACGTACGCCACTGCCAGCACTTTGAGTATGACCGGGAAAAACGTCCTGCCGTATGTCACATTGTCGTATATATCCCCCAGAAAATCGAAAACGTATACGAGCCGGTCTATTATCGTGACGAAAAGTATCACTACTGTGGCGAGGATTATGTAGATCGTCAGCTCTCTGTTCACGCTTTTCATTAGAGCCGCCAGCAGCACCCCGGTCAGCGCCAGCGCAGCTATCCTGATGATTTCCATGCCGCTCACCTAAAACTCCAGGAATGTCCTGACAGTATCAAAAAATTCGCTTATCATCTGTATCACCAGCATCAGCACCACGATCACTCCGGCCAGCGTCGTGAGCATCGCCTGCTCCTCGCGCCCCGCCTTGACCAGTACCTGGTTGAGCACCGCGATCGCGATCCCGATAGCTGCTATCTTGAATATTATATCTATCTCCATACCTCAAACTCCCGATTTCCGTACCTGCGTCTGTGCTGCGGTGCGCGGCTCGCTGCGATCCCGCTTTACTGGGCCGCAGTGCGCAGCCCGCTGCGAATGACTGCATCATCATATCAGCATCACTGCGATGACTGCGCCCGCTGCCATTCCAAGTCCTCTGTACATCCTGCCCTGCTTTTTTTCCTGTTCCCTGGCGTCCGCAAGACATGTTTCCAGCCGTATCACAGCCGGCCTTATTATATCCTGCTGTCCTTTTGCATCGCTTCTGCCGAGCCCTGCCGCGATATCATACAGGACCGCCGTGTCTCTTTCGTGCAAAGGGCAGTTTTTCGCATTTTCGCGGAGCGCAGCTTCCCATGAATCTGTGAGCGTTTTCTGTTCTTTCATGCAAAGGCTGCAGCTGCGGAGCACGTCTGAGAACCAGCATCGTTTCAGCTTCGACACTTTCATGAAGGTCTTCGCCAGATGATCCTGTCTGTATGTGATCTCCACTTCGAGCAGTCTTATAAGCTCGAGTGCGTTTTCCAGCTCTCTGCACCTTGCTGCATAGCCCGAAGCCTTGATGAAGCCGAGCGATGTGCATCCCGCAAAGATCAGTATGCATCCTGCGATTTTCAGCATTTTACGCACCTCTGGCTGCTTCCCGCATACCCGAAAGCTTCATGATGCGCTTCACCGTTCCCGTGCAAGGCTCTGCCGACAGGAATATCAGCGTTTCGAACACATGCTTTCGTATCAGCTCACCCACAGCTGAGTTTTCCACGTCCTCAAAGCTGCTGCCGTGTATGGTCGTGATCGTCTTTACACCTGCGCAGAGTGCGGCTTCTATGGCTCCCACATCCTCGCGCCTGCCGATCTCGTCCGTTATGATCACGTCAGGCGACATCGATCTTATCAGCATCAGTATTCCTTCGGCCTTTGGGCATCCGTCCAGTATGTCTGTCCTGCTGCCTAGATCATAGCTGCTCTCACCGCCTGTGCAGCCTGCGATCTCTGATCGCTCGTCGCATATCCCGACTCTGTATCCGCGGCAGCTGAGCGTCCGTGCCAGATCGCGAAGTATCGTCGTCTTGCCGCACTTCGGCGGCGAGATTATAAGCGTGTTTCGTATCGTGTTCAGCGACTTGTCGCATACGGAATCTATCACCTTTGCGGCTGCTCCTATTATCTGTCTGCTTCTCCTGATATTGAGCGATGAAATGTCTTTGATAAGATGAACGTTCCCGTCTCTGAGCGTCACTGTCCCGCATATCCCCACGCGGTGTCCGCCTTCTATCGTGATGTAGCCCTTCGAGAGCTCATCCTCGTACGCATAGTATGAATAATCCAGCAGTCTGTTAAGAGTCTCGTCCAGAATCTCCGGAGTCATCAGCCTGCGGTCATGCAGACTGATCTCACGTCCGCCGCCTATCACAAGCGTGTCCTGAAATGTCTTCAGCCGTATTTCTTCGAATTTATCCAGGATGCTGTCGGGCAGCTGCCTTATCCTGTCGTCGACGGAAGCCGGCAGTTTGCGCAGTATCCTCTCTGTGTTTCTGTCCATCCCTGCACCTCTTTCTTTTGTGATTTTCTATATAACAGATATATTCCTTGTCCATGAAATTATGCATTAAAATGGGCTGCAGGAGGATTTTTCCGTAAAAAAAAACCAGCTATCGTCATTGTGACATTGATAGTTGGTTTTGCCGCTTGCTTTTAACTGTACTCAGAGCATTCTGCACATTGTAGCCCGTCTGTCTTATTCAAACAGCCCGCTCACGATGATCAGCGCAACGCCCGCCAGCGTTCCCAGGAGCGAGACCCATTTGTTTTTCGTGTGCAGCAGATGCACGAGCAGCTCAAAAAATACTATATATATTATCATTCCCAGAGTCAGCGCTATCAGTATGCCGACGAGGAAATCGCTTATAAGGAACCACAGTCCTTTCATGATCAGTCCTCCCGCAAATGTGGAAAGCGCTGCAGCCATGACAAATGCGATCTTTCTGCTGCGTTTTTCCTTTACAAGGGTAGAATATATGATCATACCCATCGGTATATTGTGCAGACCTACGCCGAATGCAATCATAATGCCGACGTTGAGAGATCCTGCCGCCATACTGTATACCGCCATTCCCTCAATTATATTGTGAAGGACTATCGCTATCGAAGAGATTATCCCTATGTGAATGACGTTCTCAGTCGTGCAGTGGTGATCCAGCCCGTGTGCCGTATCGTGATCAGGTATGAAATGGTCGAGCATCTTAAGCATGCCTATGCCCGCGAGCACGCATACGATAAGCAGCACGATATGACTTCTGCCCAGATTTTCCATGGCCTCCGGAAAAAGCTCCGTCATTGCCAGCGCGATCATGGTGCCGAAAGCCACCGATATCGATATCTGCTCTATCAGCTTTCTGTTTCTCGCAGAACGCGCTATGAACGCGCCGGCCAGAATGAATATTCCAAGTAAAAAAGTTATAAGTAATGACATGTATGCTCCTCTTTTCCATAGTCCGACAGCAAAGAAGTGACAACACAGGGATGTCATCACTTCTTCATGCAATGGATCTATTTCATCTGTTTCGCTGAAATTTCCGTTTCCTTTGTCTTATCGTGCTTATCACGCTTTTCGCGTTTCTCGTGACGGCTGTTTTTATCATGTTTTCCCGAGTCGTCACTGTCTTCGCCTTCATCGCTGACAGGCAGTATCTTCATCGTTATCTTCTCGATTCTTCTGTCTTTTATCGAGTCGATCTTGAAAATATAGTTTTCGAAGATTATCTCATTTCCTACATCATTCTCATCCGGTATCTCGCCAAGTATGTCTATGATGAATCCTCCGAGCGTTTCACTGTTCTCCGATTCGAGATCTACGCCCAGCTCCTCGTCGAGATCATCAAGATCCATGCTGCCATCTATAATATAAGTATCATCCGATATTTTCTGGAATTCAGTTTCTTCCTCATCATACTCGTCATCGATATCTCCGACGATTTCCTCTATGATGTCTTCCATCGTGACAATGCCGGAGAATCCGCCGTATTCGTCGATCAGTACCGCTATATGCTGTTTCTCGGTCTGCAGTTCTACGAACAGAGAATCGATATTCTTCGTTTCAGGAACAAAGTAAGGCTTTCTCAGGATGGATCTGAAGTCCACATTGTCAAAGCCTTCCTCTCTGGCTTTGATCAGATAGTCTTTTATGTGAAGGATGCCTATGATATTGTCGCTGTCATCCTCATACACAGGTATCCTGGAATATCTGAGCTCCATAAGTTCGTCGATATACTCCTCGGTAGGCGCATTTATATCTATCGAAAACACTTCAGTTCTCGGAGTCATGACTTCGTATGCCAGCAGATCGTCGAATTCAAAGATGCTGGTTATCATCTTCTTTCCTTCCTCTTTGAGTTCTCCCTTTTCCTGCCCTGCTTCCAGCATAGATACGACGTCGTCTTCCGAATATTCGCCGTCAGACACATCGGTTTTCTGCCTGAATATCTTCAGCAGTATAGTCACCACTAAAGACAACAGCCATACGAACGGTTTAAGTATCACCGAAATTGCGTACACAGGTCTTGCTGAAGCAAGCGCTATCCTTTCTGAATGAAGCGTTGCGACCCTTTTCGGGAAGAACATGCCGAAAGCAAGCATGAAAAACGACAGTACCAGCACAATAAGGAACATTGCTGCCCCGCTGCTGCACGGCACTCCAAGATCCTCAAGCATATCGGCTGCAGTATCTGCAAAGTAAGCTGCAGCCTTTGCACTGGTAAAAAAGCCGACAAGAGTTATCACTATCTGCACTGCAGCAAGCGACTTGTTCGGATCCTCTGTGAATTTTAAAAGTACTTCGGCTTTTCTGTTTCCCTCATTTGCGAGCGTCTTCACCCTTCCCTTGTTAACGGATGATATCGCTGTTTCCGCAGCGGCGAAACAGGCATTGAACAATATCAGTACGGCTAAAATGGTTATCTGCCCCCACATGGGTCCGGCATCAGATGACATAATTATCTCCTTTCTCTGATCAGTTGTCTGTTATCTGGTCGTTATCTGTTTTTCAGTTTTCTGAGTATGAAATTCTCCGCAACAGGATGTTCCATCTTTATTCTGAGTATCTGCTGAGGATGCGGTGCGGATTCGACCGGTTCACCCTCCTCGTTGAGAAGCACGTCGAGCTTCTGTGTAAAAAAAGGTGTTCCCGGTCCGAACACTTCGATCTCGTCTCCTGCCACCATCTTGTTTCTCTGTTCCACGACAGCCATCCCGGTCTCGGGATCGTAGGACTTTACCATTCCTATGAAACTGTAGTCGCGCGTATAATCGCTGGTCTGGTAATTCTGATCCTCATCGGTCGGCTTGCTGAAATAAAATCCCGTCGTGAATTCTCTGTGGCTGGCCTTCTTGAGCTCGCTCATCCACTCAGGATCGTACTCGTACCTTTCCGGATCTGCATAGTACGCATCGATGGCGCGCCTGTACGCACTGACAATCGTAGCGACATAGAACACGCTCTTCATGCGCCCCTCGATCTTTACAGACGATATCCCCGCCTCGGCCAGCTCCGGTATATGCTCCAGCATGCAGAGATCCTTCGAATTCATTATGTATGTGCCGCGCGCATCTTCCTCTACCGGATAATACTCGCCAGGTCTTTTTTCCTCGACCAGCTTGTATTTCCATCTGCACGGATGTGCACACTGACCTCTGTTGGCATCTCTGTTTATCATGAAATTGCTGAGCAGACACCTGCCTGAGTACGATATGCACATAGCGCCGTGGATGAATGATTCCAGCTCCATATCCTCAGGTATGTTCTGTCTGATCTGCCTGATCTCGCCAAACGTCAGCTCTCGCGCAAGCACCAGTCTCTTCACGCCCTGCCTGTACCAGAAGTTTGCAGTTGCGTAGTTCGTCATGTTCGCCTGTGTGGAAAGGTGCAGCTCTGCGTCAGGCATCACTTCCTGTATCAGCGCTATGACTCCCGGATCCGACACGATGAACGCATCCACCGGGATGTCCTTTACCCTTCTGAGATATTCCCTCAGCGGCTCGATATCTTCATTGTGCGCGAAGATATTGAAGGTCATGTGACATTTCACGTTTTTGCTGTGAGCGTATTCGACGCCTTCCCTTATCTCATCTATCGTGAGGTTTCCCGCTCCGGCGCGGAGACTGAACATCTCGCCTCCGAAATACACCGCGTCCGCACCGTAGTCGACGGCGATCTTCAGTTTTTCAAGGTCTCCCGCAGGAGCTAAAAGTTCAAGTTTTCTCATATGTCTAAGTCGCTTCTTTCTATGGGGTATACCATTTCTTATCTATAGTGCTTATCGATACGCCGTCGCCTACCGGCAGCACGCATGTCTCCGCATATTCGATGTGAGTGATGTACTTTATGAACTCACGCATTTTCCTGATGCTGGTCTTGTAGCGTCTGCCCGGATCGTATTCATCCGAAGCCGTCATGCCCTTCATCAGCACGTTGTCGCATATCACCATCGCATCCTGCCTGCAGAGCGGCATCGCCAGATCCCAGAACTCCCTGTAATGGCTTTTGGCCGCATCGATGAACACCGCATCGAATATCTCAGGTTCTTCGCTGTTCTCCGCAGCTATCTGAAACAGTACTTCTCTTGCATCGCCGAATCTGACATCCACACGATCTGAAAATCCCATTTCTGAAATATTCGTTTTTGCCACCTCGTACATTTCCGGGTTCGACTCTATCGTCGTGACTTTGCATCCGCATCCGTCTGCAAAACACGATGCCGAATATCCGACCGCAGCTCCTATCTCGAGCATGTGCGCCGGTTTTTTGATGTTGAGGAGCTGCAGCAGCAGCCCCTCCGTGTCTCTCAGGATCACCGGCACGTGGTTTTCTTCTGCGAATTCGCGCAGTTCCACAAGCTGCGGGTTCTCATTTTTGTACAACTTATCTATATATGCACTTATTATGCTGTTAGTAATATTCATATCAATACCATTTGTTTTCCTGTACTGCCTTATCATGTTCCTCGTTAGTCTTAGAGTATATTATAGTGCCGTCCTGTGTCGCAAAGAAGAACAGGTAATCCGACTTTTCATAGTTGAGCACGCTGTCGACAGCGCTGCCGTTCACGGCACATATAGGTCCTATAGGCAGTCCTGCATATTTTCTGGTGTTGTATTTCGAATCTATATTGAGCTCGGACTGCGTCAGCTCAAGAGATGTTTTCTGGTTCGCATAGCATACCGTAACATCGCTGCCGAGATTCATCCCCTGGTTGAGACGGTTGATGAAAACTCCCGCGATCTTAGGCATCTCATCGCTGACATTGCTGCCTTCTCTCTCGACGATCGACGCCAGGGTGAGGATCTCATGCACGGTGAATCCGCTTTTCTCGATATCGCTCTTCCTCGATGAAAGCTCTGAATCTGTCATGTCAAGCATCACCTCAGTCACCCCTTCGATCGTCGGGTCTTCTTCCGTGATGAAGTACGTCTCAGGGTACAGATACCCCTCGAGAGGATACATGATACCGTCACTGAGTATCGAGTCCGTCAGAAACCAGTACTTGTCTATGAGCTCCTGCAGATACGTCTTGTCTGCCCATTTTGCGATGAGCTCATCCGCGGTGAACGGCATTTCCTCGGCGATCGCATCTGCCGCCTCGGGTATCGTCAGTCCTTCTCTGATTATGATCCTGTCCTTGGAAACATAATCAAAATCCCCTGTGTTTATAGCCTTCATCATCTCAGGCAGGGTCATGGACTTGCTGAACATGTAGCTGTTGGCCTGCAGCGAATCATATCCGCCCAGTCTCGCGTGTATCTTCGCAAAAGTCTTGTTCCTGACAAGCCCGTTCTCATCCAGTATGTCTATTATAGCCGATGCTCCGCTGCCTGACGGCACTGTTACCGTCACAGTCTCATCGTTTTTCGCATCGACCGCTCCTATCCCGTGAAGATACGCTGCTGCTCCCCCTGTTATCAGCATGACAAACACTGCCAGAATGATGACCAGCATCTTTATCCTGCTGCCCTTTTGTTTCGACATCTATTACCTCGTTTCCGGATAAAATCCATGTTCATTGTTTTCCGGCAGATCATGAGCACGTCTGAGCCTGCCCGTCATGCCGGCAGGACTGTATGCCGCCTGAGCATGTCCGCCGTGCAGACACACCGAGCTCCGTACTGTCGTCAGGATCTGCCCGCCATACAGGCGCGGCTCTCTGCACCCTAATGACGACGGAACGGCTGCCGACAGGACGTCGCCTGCTGCGGTGCGATTTACCGGATTTACAAAAAGGGACGTATGTGCGTCCCTTCTGCGTTTCATTGCGATTTATTTTGATCTTCCCAGATATTCTCCTGTTCTGGTATCGATCTTGATAGTTTCACCTTCCTCGATGAAGATAGGAACCTGAACTGTTGCACCTGTTTCAACTGTAGCAGCCTTAGTTACGTTTGTAGCTGTATCTCCCTTTACTCCCGGCTCTGTCTCGATGACTTTCAGATCAACGAAGTTAGGAGCTTCTACCATGAATGCGTTTTCCTTGTAGAACTTGATCGTAGCTTCATCATTTTCACGGAGATATTTGATTGCGTCTTCCACCTGATCATAAGTGAGCGGAAGCTGGTCGAAAGTTTCCTGATCCATGAAGTAGTAAAGCTCGCCGTCATTGTACAGATACTGCATAGTCTTTGTCTCGATGTGAGCTTTAGGGAATTTTGCATCAGGGTTGAATGATTCTTCTCTGATCGCACCTGTGAGGATGTTCTTGTGCTTCGTTCTTACGAAAGCTGCACCCTTTCCCGGCTTCACATGCAGGAAGTCGATTACTACATGCGGATCGCCGTCAATTTCAAAAGTAATACCTTTTCTAAAATCACTTGCATAAATCATAAATATATTGACCTTTCCTTTTTAATTATTAACGAAATCCATAAGTACTGCTGCATCGCGCAGCCGTATAACAGCTCTGCCGCAACAGTACCCTTCTAATTATACCAAATTTTCTTGCGGTTGCCAAGTACTCAATGAAAAGTGCGGATGCATGGCACCCTCCGGGAACTAGCCCTGTCTTGACATCTCCTCGATGATATCCATCCCCATGTCTGCAGATTCGCCTATGATCTTGTAGACGTCTGCCATCATCACTGAAAATCTCATCTGACACTGCAGATACTGTGCTGCCGACGGATCCTGCATCAGGATCGCCGAAAGCTGCTGCAGCTGCTGAAATGTTTCAGGCGGGATCTGGTTTCCCATCATCTGTGAAGCCTGGATTTCCATCTGCTTTTTCATCAGATCCCTGATCGAGGCGCTGAGCTGAGGGTTATCCTCCACGAGCTTCTTGCTCTGCTCGTACTGCTTGTATTCCTCTGATTCCTTTATGGCTTTCGCCAGTGAATGCGCTTCTTCATATACGTTCATATCGTTTCCTCCTGTTACACTTCAAGGAAGATCGGCAGTATCACCGGTGTTCTCTTCGTTTTGTTGTATATATATTTTCTCAGATTCCCACGCACGGCTGTCTTTATGCCGTTCCAGTCCTTCATGTTCTTCTTCATGCATTCCTGCAGCGTTTTCTCTGCGATCCTGCATGCGTCGTCTATCAGGCCCTCGTTTTCTCTGACGTAAACGAAGCCCCTGGATATTATGTCAGGTCCCGAAACGACTTCATTCGCAGTCTTGTTGATAGCCGCGACCACGATTATCAGTCCTGATTCGGAAAGCAGGCGTCTGTCTCTGAGCACTATGTTGCCGACGTCGCCTACGCCTAGTCCGTCTACCATTATACCTTCCGCATCTGCTACGTCTTCTTTTATAAATGCGCCGTTTTTCGACACATTGAGACAGTCTCCGTTCTTGAGGAGAAATATGTTCTGCATCGGAAGTCCGAGCAGATGTGCCAGCTCAGCGTGAGTCTTCAGATGTCTGAACTCACCGTGCACCGGCATGAAGTACTTAGGTCTGATCAGCGAATGCATAAGCTTCAGTTCCTCCTGACATGCGTGTCCTGAAACATGCGTGTCCGCAATGTCTGAATAGATGACTTCTGCACCCTTTTCCACCAGCTGGTTCACGACGTTCGCAACTGTCAGCTCGTTGCCCGGCACCGGTGATGATGACAGTATCACCATATCTCCCGGCTTGATCGTTATCGACTTGTGATCCGATGAAGCCATCCTTGCCAGAGCCGACATCGGTTCGCCCTGGCTTCCTGTCGTTATGACAACAAGCTCCTTGTCCGGTATGTGTTTCGTCTTGTTCAGATCTACCAGCGTATTTGCAGGTATCTTGATATATCCCAGCTCTTTTGCCAGATCGACTACATTCACCATGCTTCTGCCGGATATCGCTACTTTTCTCTTGCAGATCACCGCGAGATCTATGATCTTCTGTATCCTGTGGACGTTCGATGAGAATGTCGCGATGATTATCCTGCGGTCGGATCTTCTGAATATGTTCTCCAGAGTCCTTCCCACAACTCTCTCGGACGCTGTATATCCTCGCCTGAGCACGTTCGTGCTGTCTGCCATCATCAGAAGCACGCCTTCCGATCCTATCTGTGCGAGCCTTGCGAAGTCGATAGGCTTGCCGTCGATCGGAGTATAGTCGATCTTGAAGTCTCCCGTGTGGAATATCCTGCCCGCAGGAGTCGTTATTGACAGACACATCGAGTCTGCAATAGAATGCGTTATCCTGAGCGCTTCTATGCGGAAGTTCCTGCCGATCCTGAATGTCTCTCCTGCCTCCACGACACGCATCGAAGCCTTGAGGTTATGCTCCTTGAGCTTGTTCTCTATGAGTCCGAGCGGGAATCTCATTCCATAGATCGGTATATTCAGCTCCTTGAGCAGGTAAGGTATCCCGCCGATGTGATCCTCATGTCCGTGCGTTATGACGAGGCCTTTTATCTTTCGTTTGTTGTCTACGAGATATGAAAAGTCAGGTATTACCTTGTCTATCCCGAACATATCGTCGTCCGGAAATGACAGACCGCAGTCGATTATCATTATTTCGTTCTCGCATTCGATGGCGGTCATGTTCTTGCCTATCTCGCCCAGACCTCCCAGAGGTATTATCTTCACTCTGGGAGCATTGCTGTTGATATTCTGTTTTTTCTTCTTATTGCCTGCAGGCGCCTTTCTTCCTGTCGCCTGTTTAGCTGCAGCAGCACTCCTGGCATTGGAGTCTGCCTTTCTTGTCCTTTTTGCGCCGGCAGTATTGTTTTTATTCGTACCTCTGCCGCGGCCTGCCGCATTGCTGACCGGTTTTCTGCTCTTGTTTCCGGCATTCCTGCGTGTTCTGGCGGACGTGTTGTCTTTTTTTTCGTTCATAAATTTCCTTTCCCGCCGTAGATTCGTAACGGGTTCTGTCTAGCACTCGCTATCTATTTAACGACGATGTTTATAAGCTTGCCCGGAACAGCGATTATCTTCACGATATTCTTTCCTTCTGTGAGCGCTTTGATCTTGTCGTTTTCTACAGCGATTTTTTCCATATCTTCTCTGGATGAATCACCTGCGATATTTATTTTTTCCTTGATCCTGCCGTTTATCTGCACGACGATCTCTATAGTATCCTTTACAAGAGCACTTTCGTCGTATTCAGGCCACTCCTGCTGGTGTACTGAACCGCCGTATCCCAGATGCTCCCACATCTCCTCTGCAACATGAGGCACGAACGGAGCGAGCATGATGATCAGATCCTTTACAGCTGTGCCGTAAAGTCCAGGATTAACTTCGCCCTCCTTGTATCTGTACATTTCATTGACCATTTCCATGATAGTACTGATAGCCGTGTTGAAGTTGAATCTCTCACCGATGTCGTCGGATACCTTTTTGATGGCATAGTTCATCCAGTATGCCATGCTCTTGTCTGCCTCGCTCTTTATCTCGTAAGTGTCAGGCACATCTTTGAAGTTCTGCGAGTATTCATATACCATCCTGTATACACGGTTTATGAATCTGTAGCTTCCTTCAACGCCTTTATCTGACCAGTCGAGCTCTCTTTCAGGAGGTGCTGCGAACAGTATGAAAAGTCTTGCAGTGTCTGCACCGTATTTCTCTATGATCTCCGCAGGGCTTACGACATTGCCGAGCGATTTGCTCATCTTTGCTCCGTCTTTTATTACCATTCCCTGTGTAAGCAGGTTCTTGAACGGTTCCTCCTGGCTAACGTATCCGAGATCGTAAAGTGCCATCTGGAAGAATCTGGCATACATCAGGTGGAGTATCGCATGCTCTACACCTCCGATGTACTGATCCACATTCATCCAGTAGTCTACCTTTTCCTTGCTGAACGCTTCATCCTTGTTTCTCGCATCGCAGTATCTGAGGAAGTACCACGATGAGTCGAGGAACGTATCCATAGTATCGAGTTCTCTCCTGGCAGGTTTGCCGCATACAGGGCATGTCGTGTCACGGAAAGTCTTACTGGTAGCAAGCGGTGATTCGCCTTTTCCTGTGAATTCAACGTCTGTAGGCAGCATTACAGGGAGATTTTCTTCCTTCTCAGGAACCCATCCGCAGCAGTCGCAGTGGATCATCGGGATCGGTGTTCCCCAGTATCTCTGTCTGGAAATCAGCCAGTCTCTGAGCTTGTAGTTTACAGTCTTTTTGCCTATGCCGTTTTCCTCCAGATACTTCGTGATCTCCACGATAGCTTCTCTATTGTTCATTCCGTCGAATTTGCCGGAGTTTATAAGCTTTCCTTCTGCTTCGAACGCCTCAGTGAGGTTGCTGAGATCGATTTTCTCGTTTTCAGGATCCACTACAGGGATTATCTCGAGATCGAACGCCTTTGCAAAGTCAAAGTCACGCTGGTCGTGTGAAGGTACCGCCATGATAGCGCCTGTTCCGTAATCCATCAGCACGTAGTCTGAGATGAAGATCGGCACTTTCTTTCCTGTCAGCGGATTGATGCAGTATCTTCCGATGAATTCACCTGTCTTTTCCTTCGTAGTCGAAGTTCTTTCGATATCGCTCATATGCTGCACTTTATCAACATATGCCAGCACTGCCTCTTCGTATTCGCTCCCCGCGATAAGCTCCTTGAGGTAAGGATGCTCGGGAGCGAGTACCATGTATGTCACACCGTAAAGCGTGTCAGGTCTTGTCGTGAATATGTCGAGGCCCTTGTCGAATCCTTCTATTTCAAAAGTGACTTCCGCACCTGTGCTCTTGCCGATCCAGTTCTTCTGCATGAGCTTTACCTTGTTAGGCCATCCCGGCAGCTTTTCCAG
>CAVEWO010000005.1:0-13956 GCA_963619345.1 Bacteroidaceae bacterium | reverse complement strand
GTTTTTTAATGCATATCATCTTACCGATCGGGGATTGAAAATCACTGCGATAAGATATCCCCAACCTATCGCTACAGTTATCCCCCCTGCCGCCGCTTTCAGTCCTCCTGTCACAGCTTCAAAGAGCCCTTTTTCCGCACCTTCAGCAGCGCCTTTGGCCAGATTATATCCGAACCCCGGCAGCGGCACTCTGGCACCCGTTCCTGCGAACTGAACAAGATATTCATACAGTCCGAAAGCCTGCAGCACAGCTCCGGCACAGACCAGCAGCACAAGCACCCTCGGTGCAGTCAGCCTTGTCGCATCCATCAGCAGCTGACCTGCGGCGCAGATCGCGCCTCCCGCTATAAACGCATATACATAATCCATATCAACACTCCACTCTATTCTCAGATATTGTTTACTTTTATCTTCTCTCTAATCTTTAGCTGCTCTGGAATCACTGCCTGCAGCTATTCTTCACTCTGCCTCTAGTGAAACCGCATGAGCTATCCCCGGAATGGATTCCCCCTGAAACGGACTTATCGTAGATAAAAGCGCACCCGTGGACATTATCAGGACTTTGCGAAATTCGCCTTTTCTGAGCTTTCCGCATACATATCCGGCAAAGAGAGAGGCTGAACATCCGCATCCGCTGCCGCCGCTGTGAACGTCCTGATCCTTTTCGTATATCATCGCACCGCAGTCATCATATACAGCATCTATCGCATCTCTATCAAAACCTGCATCGACAAGCAGGTCTTCAACGATGCTTTTGCCTATGAACCCCAGATCTCCGGTAAAGACCGCATCATAATGATCCAGAGTCCTCCCCGTATCCTGAAGATGATTGAGAAGTGTATCTACAGCAGCCGGTGCCATAGCGCTTCCCATCTGATTGGCATCTTTCACACCTGCATCGATGACCTTTCCGATCGTGCCGCTTTCTACACGTATACGCCTGATCCTGCTTACCCTGCCATTCTCATCCGAACTCATCCTTCCGTCACAGTCTGATGAAGCAAGCAGTACCGCACCTGCTGCCGTCGCCGTCCACTGGGCAGATGGCGGTCTCTGGTTGCCGTGCTCTAGAGGCATCCTGAACTGCCTCTCCGCAGTACAGTAATGGCTCGATGCACCAGCGATCACATTGTCGCTGTACCTCCCATCCACCAGAACAGAACCAAGTATCATCGATTCGGTCATAGTTGAACACGCACCGTACATCCCTAGAAAAGGTATATGCATATCTCTCGCCATAAAAGACGATGACATCAGCTGGTTGAGCAAGTCACCGCTAAGCATCGCGCCTATATCATCATTGCTCTTTCCCGAGCGTTCCATCGCCTTTACTATAGCTGTCTTCAGCATCTTGCTTTCCGCTTTTTCCCAGGTTTTTTCCCCGTAAGTATCATCCTCCAGACACTGATCGAACCATTCATGCATAGGCCCCTCGTTCTCCTTGACGCCGCCTATAGAGTACGTGCCTATGATATACGGTCTGTTCTTAAAAAAAACAGTCTGTTTTCTGCCTTTCATCACAACCTCCTGAGAGTTTTACGATACTGCTTTACTATACATCTAGCCTTATGATACTGCTGTCCGCACCGATCAGCTCAGATCCGCACCGATAATTTCCGCACTAGTCAGTTCACAGAAAAATACCGATCAGCCAGTATATGAATCCTGTCACCATGGAGATCGTTATACCGGTCACCAGCACAGGCCCGGCCAGTGAAAACAGCTTTGCTCCTACTCCCAGTACCACACCTTCCTTCTTGTACTCCAGTGCCGGAGCCACCATCGAATTCGCGAATCCCGTTATCGGAACTATCACTCCTGCTCCTGCAAATTTGCCTATCGTATCGAACCATCCGAGACCGGTCAGGAGCTGAGCTGACATTATCAGCAGCATCACCACATACGCAGACGCATTTTTTTCAGATGCTCCAGCCGCAATAAACCGCTTTTCGGCCCAGAGAGACACCACACATATCGCGCCGCCTGTTAAAAAAGCCTTAAACGAGTTTTTAAAATACTTCGGCTTAGGTGTAAACTTCTCCGAATACTTTTCATAAGCCTTTGCGATCTGTTTTTTCTCGGGCATACCCTTGCTATCATCATTTCTGTTGTCAGTCATCTCTCAAACGCTCCCTCTGCTCATTTTACTGTCTCGTTTATTATCTCCATTTGTGCTATAATAAACCGAAAAACAGAAAAATATTAAAAATAACAGCACCGGGGCCGCAAAAAACAGCTCCTTTTCCAGACAAACGAAAGAGAGAATCGACTTATGAAAAATATAATACTTGCATCTGCCTCCCCAAGAAGAATAGAAATAATGAAAGATCATGGATTTGATCCGGAAATACGACCTGCAAACGTCGATGAAACCCTGCCTTTTGGCATGACGCCTGAAGCTTCAGTCATGTACCTTGCCTTCAAAAAAGCTCTCCACACGGCAGCTTTGCATTATAAGCCGAACAGCATCTACATAGCTGCAGATACCATAGTGGAATATAAAGGGCGAATCATCGGAAAGCCGCAAGACAGCGACGATGCATTCAGTACGCTGCAGAAGCTGCGAAATGATGTGCATCATGTCATCACAGGCGTATGCATCCTCGAAACAGATCCAGCACATGACAGCTCGCCGCCCCCGTCATTTGCGAAAAAAGAATGTTTTTACGAATCGACCTCCGTATTTTTTAAAGACTACAGCGACGATGAGCTTCTGGCTTATGTAAATACTGCGGAGCCGTATGACAAGGCCGGCGGCTATGCGATCCAGGGCACTTTCGGCAAATACATAGACCATATCAAAGGCGACTATGATAATGTAGTAGGCTTTCCATGGAAAAGAATATCAGCTTTTCTAAAGCATCGGGCATAGATACAGAGTGCAAAAATGATGGGGTGTCGGGGGTATTGCATTAACGATTTATTATCGTTAGGGCGACACCCTGTTTTTTTATACAAAAAAGACCCCGGACTTTTTCAAGTCTGAGGCCTTTGATTTCATTATACGATTTTACTCGTTCGCTTTAAAAGCTGTAAAGCTTACGCTTCTTTTTCTGCTGCATCGAACAGTGCTTCAGCATTATCCCACTCAGCTATGATTTCAGGAATTACCTTGTAGAGGTCGCCTACGATACCGTAGTCAGCAACTTCAAAGATAGGAGCATCAGGATCCTTGTTGATAGCAACGATGATGTCTGATGTCTGCATTCCTGCCAGGTGCTGGATAGCTCCTGAGATACCGCATGCAAAGTAGATTTTAGGCTTTACAGTAGTACCAGTCTGTCCAACCTGGTGTGAGTGATCGATCCATCCAGCGTCTACAGCTGCTCTTGATGAACCAACAACTCCGCCAACCTTGTCAGCGAACTGTTTGATCAGTTCGAAACCTGAAGCATCACCGAGACCTCTTCCGCCTGAGCAGATGATGTCAGCATCAGTTAATGAAACTAATTCCTTAGCTGACTTAACGATGTCGATAATCTTAGTTCTGATGTCAGCTTCAGTGATAGCAGGCTTAATGTTGATGATATCGCCTGTAGCGCCTTCAACTTTTTCCATTTTCTGCATAACTCCAGGTCTTACTGTTGACATCTGCGGTCTTGTTCTAGGGCAGATGATAGTAGCCATGAGGTTTCCGCCGAATGCAGGTCTTGTCATCTTTAATCCTGTATCAGGATCATTAGGATCTAAAGTTGAAGTGTTCAGAGTAGTGTTTGCTTCTGCAAACTTGATGTAGTTAGCTACTTTAACATCAAGGTGAGTACAGTCTGCAGTCAGACCAGTATCAACTCTTGCTGCTACTCTTGGAGCCAGGTCTCTTCCGATGTGTGTAGCACCGTACATTACGATTTCCGGCTTGTATTCACCGATAGCGTCTGCGATAACTTTTGTATATCCATCAGTTGTGAAGTTCTTAAGTAATGGATCCTCGATAAGGTAAACCGAATCTGCCCCGTATTCAAAGCATTCCTGTGCCAGGTGACCGATACCGTCTCCTACGAGCAGAGCACAAACTTTTGTATCAGCGCTGATATCTCTTGATAATTTGTGACCTTCACCTATAAGTTCGAGTGCCACGTTCATCAGTTTGCCGTCACGCTGTTCTGCATATACCCAGATATTTTTATAATCCGCAAAATTTGTTGACATGTTCTTTCTCCCTCCTTAGATAACGTGCTTCTTCTTAAGATTGATAAGCAGGTTCTTTGCCAGATCCTTTTCAGAATCTCCGTCGAGCATAACACCCTTGCCCTTTGGTTTCGGTGTGAATGAACGGAATACGTTTGTAGGGGATGCCTTCAGACCTACTGTTGTAAGATCCACTTCGATATCTGCAGCATTCCAAACCTTGATGTCTTTTTCAGGATTGAAGATGCCTGAGATCGACATATATCTAGGAGTATTCAACTCTTTGATTGCAGTCAGCATGCATGGAAGAGCAACTTCGATAACTTCATATCCGTCTTCCAGCTGTCTTTCAACTGTAACTTTCTTTCTATCATCGCTGATTTCAAACTTCTGAACATATGTAACCTGCGGAAGTTCTAATTTTTCTGCGATCTGCGGACCAACCTGTGCAGTGTCTCCGTCGATAGCCTGACGTCCGGCAAAAATCATATCAAATTCACCGTACTTTTTGATAGCAGCAGTGATAGCATTTGAAGTAGCCCATGTATCTGAACCGCCCACTGCTCTGTCACTGATAAGAATACCTTCGTCAGCGCCCATAGCGATGCACTCAAACAGCATAGCTTCAGCCTGCGGAGGTCCCATGGTGATTACTGTAACGTGAACGTCATCAAATTTATCTTTAATTTTTAACGCTTCTTCCAGAGCATTGGCGTCATCCGGATTAAGGATGCTTGGTACACCGTCTCTGATCAATGTTCCTGTTTCAGGGTTGATTCTGATTTCGTTTGTATCAGGAACTTGTTTTGCGCATACTAATACTTTAAAAGCCATGTTTTTTCCCTCCTAATTATTATTTACCCAGAACTGATGCGGCGATAACCATCTTCTGAACTTCTGAAGTACCTTCATAGATCTCAGTGATCTTAGCGTCTCTCATCATTCTTTCTACCGGATAATCCTTAGTATATCCGTATCCGCCGTGCAGCTGTACGCACTTAGTGGTTACGTGCATTGCAGTTTCTGCGGCAAATAACTTAGCCATTGCAGCAGCAGGGCCGTAAGGAAGTCCTTTGTC
Source organism: Bacteroidaceae bacterium (assembly GCA_963619345.1). Classification (GTDB taxonomy): domain Bacteria; phylum Bacillota; class Clostridia; order Peptostreptococcales; family Anaerovoracaceae; genus Lentihominibacter. The sequence continues at coordinate 8,750 of CAVEWO010000005.1, read as the reverse complement.
CTTCATATCTGCAGCTTTGTATATGAGAAGTCTTGCAGCTTCGATTTCAGTTGCCAGCTCAGCTACTGTGAACTGAAGTGCCTGCATCTGTGATAATTTTTTACCGAACTGCTTTCTTGCCTTCATGTATTCAACAGTTACATCGAGAGCTCCCTGTGCAATACCCAGCGCCTGTGAAGCGATACCGATACGTCCGCCGTCCAGTGTTGACATTGCAACTTTGAATCCTTTTCCTAACTGACCAAGAAGTCTGTCCTTAGGAATCTTGCAGTTCTGGAAAATAAGCTCAGTAGTTGAAGATGCGCAGATACCCATCTTGTCTTCTGTCTTACCGATCGAGAAACCTTCGTCACCCTTTTCAACGATAAATGCGCTGATTCCGTGATTTCCCTTTGACTTGTCAGTCATTGCCATAACTACGAATACTTCTGCATATCCACCGTTTGTAATGAACACCTTAGCTCCGTTGAGAAGCCAGTAGTCGCCCATATCTTCTGCTCTTGTCTGCTGACCTGATGCGTCAGTTCCTGCGTTTGGCTCAGTTAAACCAAATGCTCCGAGTTTCTTTCCTGAAAGGAGATCCGGAAGATACTTTGCCTTCTGCTCCGGTTTACCATACTTGAAGATAGGCCAGCAGCAGAGTGAAGTGTGTGCCGAACAGATAACGCCTGTCGATGCGCATACTCTTGAAAGCTCTTCAACAGTGATCGCATATGAGATGTGATCTCCGCCTGCTCCGCCAACTTCTGTTGGGAATGGTACGCCTAAAAGACCGTATTTTGCCATTTTTTCTACAGTCTCAACAGGGAATCTGTGTTCCTTGTCGATATCCGCAGCTAAAGGTTCAACCTCTGTTACGGCAAACTCTCTTACCATTTTTCTTACGAATTCTTGCTCCTTCGTTAGTTGAAAGTTCATGTACATGCCTCCTTAATTACTAATAACGTTTTTAATCATATCCTTGCTGTATTTGTTACAGCAAGTCGTTATGTTTGTAACAATCTACATTACCCATTAAAACATTTTTTAGTGGGTATTTCAAGTTGTTTTTAAGCAAATTGTCCATATTTACTTCAATTATAAATTTTACTTGTATTTGTACGGTATTTATGGCAAGTTTATGATTAATGCCACACAATTCTATTTATTTACTTTTCTTTCAGGCGTCCCGTCCTGTAAGCTTTTACAAGCTCTTTAAGCTCGTCTACCTCCTGCTGGAGCTCCTTGCCAAGATCCGTATCCTTTACCAGCATTCTCTTTTCAAGGGTTTTAACAGTTCTGATGACAGGCGAATGGAACTCCTGCGTCCCGTCCGGCTGAAGAGGGCTGTACGGCTTGTGCTCTGCAAGTGCCATGAATCTCGAATTGAATATGAATGTATACCCTGCTATGCCGGTCTGTTTCTGATAAGCTTTTGACATTCCCCCGTCGATGACTATCAGTTTGCCGCCGCCTTTGACAGGACTTTCACCATCTTTTATCTTAACAGGTACATGTCCGTTGAGTATTATCGAATTCTTCGGGTCAAGACCGAATTCCATGAGAATCTTTTCACATATGTCTTTTCTGTTTATAAGCTTGTAATACGACACCGTATGCTCTTTATGCGTCTTCTTGTCTGCAACGAAGCACCTCTCAAAAGTCGTCATCTGATCTTTACCAAAAAGCGGCGACTTCTTGCCAAGCCACAGGTACCACATCAGATCTCCCGATCTGCCTGTCTCCCCTGACTCGTCAGGGCTGAAATAAGCTTTTCTAAGCTCTGAATCCAGGAAGTCCATATATGCCTTGCCAGATGCAGTCACACCGTTTACAGTACAGTTTTCAAAATTGCCGTCTTCATCCATAGGTATGCAGCCGTGGAACATCAGATTTCCATTCACTATAGTGTAAAGTGCGCCGTGGCTGTACATGAACTTTATATGAGCCTGCAGCTTTTCACTCTGAACAAACGACGCTTCGAGCGCATTGAGCACATTGACCTCGTCTTCTGTAAGCTTATACGGATCTTTTGGATCTATAGTAGGGAAGTTCGTGTCTCTGAGAGGGAAAACCCCGTCTCTGAGCTTAACAGTGCCCTTTTCATAATCGATTTTATCGAGCAGCAGACGGTTTTCGAGACCGTATTCCGGATGCGCCATTATCCTCTGCCCCTCCACCTTGAACTGACAGATGGAAATCGCCTTGTTCATCTTTGCTGCAAGCAGATCGTCTATCGGATCGAACTTGTTTTCCTCGAGCTTCTTCGGCATGAAAAATTCACACGGATCGTCTCCGTATATCTTCTGCGCCATTGATGCCAGCGGTCTCAGGTTGATACCATAACCGATCTCAAGCATGTCAAAATTATTGTAGCTGATATTCATTCTCAGTACATTCGTCATACATGCCCAGTTTCCTGTGGCCGCGCCCATCCATACGATATCGTGGTTCCCCCACTGAAAATCCACATCGTGATACTCCATAAGGAAATCCATTATAGCATCAGGATGTGAACCTCTGTCCCATATATCTCCGATTATGTGCAGCCTGTCCACTGCCAGAGAGCTGATGACATCTGTGAATGCTATTATAAAGTCCTCAGCTATGCCGCAGTCGACGATCGTTGCTATGATCTGACCGTAATAGTTGCCCTTATTGGCTTCGTCTGCCGTATGCAGCAGCTCGTCCAGTATGTAGGCGTATTCTTTCGGCAGCCTTTTTCTTACTTTTGATCTTGTATATTTGTTAGTAACGGATTTACAGACCATGACCAGTCTGAAAATAGAAATCTTACACCACTTGTCGAAATCTTCCTCGCTCTTTTTTCTTCGCTTTATCTCCGCTTCAGCGTTATATATGAGAGCCGCGAGATTATCTCTCTCATCTCTTGTTAGATCAGGTCCGAAAATCTCTTCTATCTTGGATCTTATGACACCTGATGCACTTTTCAGCATGTGTATAAAAGCTTCATGCTCACCATGCAGGTCACTTAAAAAATACTCTGTTCCTTTAGGCAGCGACAGTATCGCATTCAGGTTGACGATCTCCTCCGTTGCCGCTTTTACGTTTGGATATTTCTTAGACAGATGCCTAAGCAAATGCTGGTCAATCATGACACATCCTCCTTTAATTCATTCTCAGTTATTATACAACATATTGAGGAGTTTTGAAACAGATTAATACTGCGGCAGGCCGCGCTTAATGCTGTGACCGGCCGTGCTCGTTATGCAGAATCGCAGGTCTTATTCCTTTTCTCGGGCTTCTCTTTCCCTGAGTTCTCTGCGATTCAGCACCAGCATGAATCCAACGCACAGGATCAGCTGCGTTACAGAAGATGCCGGAGTGGCAAGTCCTATTTTAAACAGTGACGCGTCCGGCTGAATGCTCATCAGATACGATACCGGCACACGCACTCCGAACGCACCTATGATTCCCTGGATCATCACGAATTTCGTCCTGCCGATCCCGTTGTAAAAACCTGTGTAACAGAAAAATACGGCTGTGAACATGCAGTCTATGGCATAAGCTCTGAGGTATTCGGCTCCCGCCGCTACCACGCTCGGATCTGACGAGAAGATACTCGACAGCACATCTCCATGGAAAAAGGACAGGAAAAACATTCCCACTACGATCACAAATGAAACTATCACTCCGTAATGCAGTGTCTTTTTCGCTCTGTCCATGCGTCCTGCACCGTAGTTTTGAGCTACGAACGCAGAAATCGACTGCATGAATGCTGTCGAGATCAGCATGATGAACGCGCAGACCTTTTCCGCTACGCCTACGCCTGCTGATGCGATCAGTCCCATCGAATTGACTATAGCCAGGATGATAAGAAACGAGATGCTCACCAGCAGATCCTGAAGTGCGATAGGCGTACCAAGACCCGCTATCCTGCACAGGCTTTTCCGGCGGACGTGCAGCGAATCTTTGTTTATAATGAACGGCAGCTCTTTTCGTCTTATGAACAGTAAGGACACTATTACACTGATGACCTGTGCGAAAACAGTCGCAAATGCCGCGCCTTTGGTTCCCATATCAAAACCCGCACAGAGCAGCAGGTCTCCTCCTATATTGCATACACAGGCTATCGCAACAGTCAGAAGCGGAGTCCTGGAATCACCTATGCCTCTGAAGATACTTCCTATCAGGTTGTATGCGACGATCACCAGCATACCGGCTCCGCAGATCCTGACATAATCAACGGTCTTGTCGAACGCCTCTTCCGGCGCATGCATGATCCTGCTCACCTGCGGTGCGAATATCACGAGCAGCAGTGTCATTATCACCGCTACCACTGCAAACATTGCAGCTGCAGTCACGACTGTCTGTCCTCCTTCTTCTCTTTTTCCGCTTCCGATCTGCTGGCCGAGCAGTATAGTCGTACCCATCGCAAAGCTGCTGACCAGGTTTGTCAGTGTCATCATTATCTGAGACCCTGTCGATACCGCCGACACATCCGCTGATGATGCGAATTTCCCGACAATCAGAAGATCTGCGGCTCCGTACATAGCCTGAAGAAACAATGCCAGCAGCACCGGCATCGCGAACAGTATGAGCGGCTGCATGATCTTTCCTTCTGTAAATGTGTTCTGTATTTTCCCCATTGATTTATCTCCTTGAATTTTTTGTTATTTTAGGCTGTCTTCATTGATTTCATAGCTATTCTGCGCTTATCTCCGTGAATATTTTTGCAAAACCTGCAGACGATATTCCAGAATAATAAAAATGCCGGACAGGCAGCAGGCGTCTCAGCCTGCCATCTTATCCAGCTATTGTTTCCTTTGAACAAATCACCCTCCGATGAACTGTTAGATTATATCATTTTTTCCATCTGAAGTCCAGCCTTCAGATCCAAAACCACCCTACATCGGCAATTGTTCACATGTTGTCACACATTAATTGAAGAAGATGCAAAAAGAAGAACTTGAAATAGCATTGCAGCCCACACAGTTCAGGCTGCCAGACTCAGACAAAATGACAGACCTCAGGACACTTGATGAAACTGTATACGCCGCTGAGAGATCGAGGAAAGCTTCCGCATAATGAAATCTGAGTTCGAAGCAAGACCTATTTATGTACAAGGAGAACTGATAAAACAGCGATTCCTTATCTGTGATTTCCATAGAAGGCTAATTTACAGACTTTATTTCACAGTCTCATATGCTAACGTATCCCAGCCATAATCATACTTTACAGCCGCTTCTGATATCACCTCGTTTTCTAGATCCTTTTTTATCATCTCTATATCTCTTTCCTTTGGATCTCCGTAACCTCCTCCCCCTTGAGTAATCATAGTTACTGTATCGCCTGCTTTCATCGGATAATTATCGAACATTGTCATCAGATACTGGTTATCTTTCGTATATCCTCCAATAACTTTCTCTTTTTCTGTACCCATATTCAGTATCACCGAACTCGGTTTTCCATCTTTGCCTCCGCATACACCCGGAGGTCCAAATCTGCTTCTGCCCATACCCACATTCATAGTAGCATTCTGCAGCAATTTCCAACTGACCTTGAGTCCTAGTCCTCCTCTGTATTTTCCTGCCCCTGCAGAATCAGTTCTGAATTCTCTTTCTGTGCATATCACCGGATACAGAAGCTCCATCTGTTCAGGAGTAAAATCCATGCAATTCCCATGTCTGCTGTATGTCGCATTCATACCATCTCCAAACGGAGTTCCTCCCCAGCCGCCGGGAGGCAGTTCTCCAAATGTGTCTGAAACACCCTGCCGAGCATCTACAATACCCCACGATATAGGATTACAGTCTGCATAAGGCATTCCTACTATAGCTTCTGGTATAGCTTGTTCCAGACACATCCATACCAAATCTGCAACTTTCTCGCTCGTTATCAGATTTCCATAATATACCGGTGCAGGCCATCTTGGATTAAATACTGTATTTTCAGGTGCTACAATATTTATAGGTCTGTACATACCTGCGTTCGGAGGGGCATCAGGATCAAGGAAAAACTTCAATCCGAAATACACTCCGGAGCAGGTTCCCGCCAAAGGGTAATTTACAGGACCATCTACCGTAGGGCTGCTCCCCGTCAGATCGACAGTGATATCTTCATCCTCTATAGTCACAGTTGCCTTAACATAAATAGCTTCGTTATTTACACCGTCGGCATCAATATAATCATCTGCTGTGTATGGACTGCATCAGGGAATTCCTTGCCTTGATTTCTCGATTCAAATCACCGATATCAGTTCGGATACCCTTCTCTTCCATAGCTGCCACGGCCGGTCCCATATGCACTGTTGGAATCTGATCGATGCCCTGTCTGGCGTAAGACCGCAGATCAACTCTCTCTGTCCGGCCATTCATTTCCAGATATTTATTCTGAACCGATTCCCATGCATGACGCCACTTCTCACAATTGGCCTTGTTGTCCCAATCGTTGTATTCCACCTTTCTTGTTTTCCATCTGCCGGATGCTAATCGGATCCGCTCACCATTCTCATCAAGGACATATTCCTTTCGGCTCTTGGGGCACCATTTTCCATTTTCATCCAATGACCTGAGAGTCAGTAGGATATGTGCATGGGGATTTCCATCTCCCTTGTCATGAATGGCAAAATCACAGATCATGCCTTCCTTCACGAACTGTTCCTGACAGAATTCTCTTACCATGGCAACATACTGATCAGCCGGAACTTCTCTGGGGATCGCCATGCGGAAACGTCTGGCCAGCTGGGCATTCCAGTTCTTCTCATTCATCTCAACGGAATTCCAAAGAGTCTGCCGGTCAGAAAATTCCGGTGGTGCGTGTTCCGGTAATATGATCTCCTCATGCACCAGCTCATGTCTCTTGCCAACATAGTTCTTGACCTTGTCGTCATATTCGGAATGAAGTCTGCTACAGCTCTGGTAGGCCGCAGCTGCTACAACGGATTTGTTCTCACTCCGCTTCACAATGCAAACATTAAAATCTGGACACGGCATATTCATCACCTCCTCTGCCGTTTGCCATAATTAATGGCATAAAAATAACCGCATCACTGGTTCAGCGAATACGGTCTGGTTGATAGGTTATTCAATTTCACTCGAAGTCCAAGAGAAAAGAACCTTGGCGATTTTATCCTGGACGAGAGTCCACAAGGGATAGCCTCGGAAGAGGCGCAAGGGAAGCGTAGCTCCCTTGGATGCAGATCATGGCAATTCTTGCTGTGATCCTTGCATCAGGCTTTCCGCCTAGGAACCTTCGGAGAACGCAATGGCACCATCTTCTGGAGAGGGTGTATAATTGCGCCCTTTAAAATTAAAGGGTATTTCAGCTACTGTTTTCCTGAAGCATTTCTTCCAGTCTTGACCGGACTTTCTGATCTCGAAAAGCAATCCTCAGAAGTTCCATTACCTGATCATCTGTTAGATCTTCCGGTCTTTCCAAGAATGATTCCAACATACCGGCTCTGGTGCAGAGTCTCCTTGTTCTAGCCTTCCTCGTCAGCTCCTTCATCTGTTTCTCTTGGATCTTCTGCCGGTTCTCCCAGTAATGCAGTTCTTTCTCTGCCAGCTCCACTTCGGTCTGCAACTCGTCCAGTGTCTCCGGCTTCTTACGTCTGCCCATCGACCTCATCTCCTTTCCTTGCAAATGAGCAAAACAAAAGCGACCAGCTGTGTTGTACAGTTGATCGCCTTTGGCTTGGTCATTATATTCAGTTTTTATGCAATCTTAAAATATCCTTTTTCAAAACCTTCAGGTCCTACTGGTATGATGCATGGTTCAACTTCACCTTCAAAGGCAACAAGAATATACTCATCACCCTTACTCCGGCCAACAACACACCCCACTTGTTCTCTCACAGTATCATAGATTTTGGTCCCAAAAAATATTCCATACGGAAATTTATTTTCTACTATCATACTTTTTCCAGTTATTTTTTCAGCATACGTAAGAACTCTATTCAAAATATATTGTTGCCAAACTGGAGCATTAACTTGATCTCGTTTTTTTGCGCAATCATCCAAAAGCTCAACAAGTTGTTCCGGAGATGCCTGATTAGTAATAAACATCCATTCAAAATATTTCTGAAATTGCGCTAATGTCAACGGAACAATATTTAATCGCTGTTGTGTATTATCTTTTGTATACCATACTCCATGTCTAAAAGTTTCTGCTGTATTGGTATCAATTCTTACTGCAATAAACATTCCATATACTGGCTTATCATATTTTTGCACAGCATCAGATACATGTCTCCTTACTGGCTCTCCTTCCATCGCCTCTTGTCTAGAAGAAGTTGACATTGTGACTTCTGTAAGTATCATAAATTTTTCAAACTCACAATAGAGATCTCCTTTTCCTCCACCAGCTGCTGATACAGGAAAAAAATCTGAATCTAAACGAAAGCCTCTGATTTCATAAGGTTTATTTACTAAATGATTAATAGCTAAAGCAGCTCTCCATAACACCCATTCAAGGTAAGCTGGCGTTTCATCTTTCGGGACTTCAATAATGTTCTCATCGTCATACTCTTTTTTTCCGCCACCATTAATTAACAATGTCATGTAATCAGAAATTTCTCTCCATTTATTTTTCTGATCTGCCGCATAATTCAATTCATCAGTCTTACTTAATATGTCTTCTAGGCGCTGTCTTGCAATATTTACTTCCGCTGCAGTTGTAAGTGGTAAATCTGAAATATCAAACAGAATGTTTCTATCTTTCATCTGTTTCTTCAGATCATCCAGAACAGCTTTTGCAGTTTCTATATTGTCAGTTGGAAGCGATGCGCCATTTGTCAATGCATAAAACTC
>CAVEWO010000004.1:0-13993 GCA_963619345.1 Bacteroidaceae bacterium | reverse complement strand
AGGGGTCTGGAGATGTAAATCCGCAGCTCGCCTGCTGAAAGGCACTCTCAAGGTGCGAGCATCAAGGTGCCAAGCCCCAAGGTGCCATGCCTCGAAGTGCCGAGCCTCAAGATGCCGAGCCTCGAAGTGCCGAGCCTCGAAGTGCCGAACCTCAAGATGCCAGTCTGCATACTGGCTGCTGACGCAGAACCCGCAAAAACAGCGCTGCCGCAGGCACATCTTTGTTCTTCAACTCGATGCGCACTGCTGCAGCGCTTTTCCTTATTTACTGCTGTTTTCAATTATCCAGATCCTGCCTGCCGCAAATAACCGATACCATTGCACCCTGCGGCAGAGAACAAACGCTGCCGCTCAGCTGTCTGGCAGCAAATGCCTGCCGCCGATCCGCTACTCAAACCTGGGAACGATCCTACGCTTCCTGGAAAACTCCATGTTCTCAAATGTCTTTTTCCACCTTGCACTCGAACGCTCTATCCTTTTAGCACCGAGCATCCCGGGATCGAAACCTGACTCTCTGAAAATCACTGTCGGCTTTTTTCCGGAATCGTACTCAGCCACGAAATGACGTTTGAATTCCTCCGAATAAAATATCTTTTCTGAGGTCACTTTTATCACAAACGGATTTTTTTCAAGCTGAGCCATCTGCTCTTCACTCAATCTCGGCATTCCTGTCTCCTTCTGATCCGGCCGGATCCAACGCTTTGCCTTATCAAGGCAGATAGTTCATCGGATCCTTCGCCACTCCTCCGACTCTGACTTCGAAATGGAGATGCGGCCCCGTACTTCGTCCGGTATTTCCTGACTTCGCTATGCTCTGTCCCTGGTAAACCTTGTCGCCTACACTTACAAGAAGCTCGCTGTTGTGAGCGTATCTCGTCTCCATTCCATTCTGATGGTCTATGATAACGAGATATCCGTACGCCCCGCTGTAGCCCGAATATGTTACCGTACCTCCATCGGCAGCCATTACAGTAGTTCCTACCGAAACTCCGAGGTCGATACCCTCATGTGTAGTTCCCCATCTTCCTCCGAAGTTTGAAGTCAGCGTATATCCGCCTGAGAGCGGCCATATGTACTTACCTGATCCGACTGTCGGCGGTCTCTCCTTGGTACCTACGGTTATTATCTCGGTCACAGGCTCCTTCTTGACTGTCGTTACAAGCGGAGTCTCCTCTTTTTCTTCGCCGTTGATCAGCACTATCCTTGAAGTGATCTCCGAAACTCCGTTTTCACCGGCCTGTTTCGTCTTCGTATCGCCTTCGTACATATCAGCGTCTTCCTGCTTGTCCACTTCGTGCTCTATTTCTTTCTCATAAGTCACCAGCTCCGTGATCTGAACTGTGAGCACCGGTGCATTCTGCTTTATCAGCAGCGTGCTGCCGACTTCGAGCTTCTTCTTGTCGACGCCCGGATTGTCTTCCAGTATATCGTTTTCATCAACGGAATATCTCTTAGCTATGTCCGCAAGCGTATCTCCCACAACGACCTTGTACATCGTTTCCTTTTCTCCGCTGGTACATAGTCTTTTAACCATTTCTTTTTCCGAAAAAACATCTTCCAGCTCGGTATTTGTCTGCCTTGCTTCCACGTTCTCAATAAAGACAGCTTCTTCGATCTTGGCGCCTTCGCGCTTGCTCGTATATCTGTCCTTTATATCCTGCAGCACTTTCGCCGCAGTCTCCTTATTTTCAACAGATCCGACCTTTTCACCATTGATGTATATACCGTACGCTTTTACATTGAGGTTACCCATATATGAAAGGCGCTTGAGCACCTCTTCAGAGCTGTCTATCTCAACATTGCCCAGTGCGGACACACGTTTGAACTCTATATCGGACGCCGGATCTATAACAACGTCTACGTTCTTGTCCTCGGTCAGGGCGCCCTGCACCAGATCCGTGATCCTCAGCACATCGTCCTTTTCCTTTACAAGTCCGAGCGTTCTGCCGTTGTACGAGTACTCATACGCAGTGCAGTAGTTGAACACACCTGCCACTCCGACTATGAGCATGATGAAGACTGAGAACATCACGAGCAGCGGCTTCTTGTGAGCATCACAGAAATTCTTGAACGCCCTCATCTTTTTTCCGAACGGGCTCTTCTCATATTCAGCATATCGCTGCTTCATCGAGAGCTCGACCGCTTCACGCGCCTCTTCTCTTCTTCGTTCACGTTCCTCACGCATTTCCTGAGTCTTTTCCTCGGAAACCTCTTTTCTTTCTTTTCTTCCTGCAAAGCCCAGCAGGTCTCTGAATGAAACGGAAAGCGTGTCTTTTATTTTAGTATTTATTTTAAGTCCCTTGACGTTTACAACGCCGCCGCCGAGCTCTGCATCCGCTATGCTCTTTTCCTTGAGACGTTCTTTCTCAAGTCTTGCTCGTTCTGCCGCCTCGCGCTTCGCACGCTTCAGGCGTTCTTTAGCCTCGGCTCTATGGATCTTTTCTTCATGTTTTTTCTTCGCTCTGGCAAGCTTTTCTTCTCTGGCTGCCTTTGTGCGTTCTTCCTTGATAAGCTTTTCGACTATGGCTTTCTGCGCCTTTATCTCTCGAGCTCTCCTGTCGCGCTCTTCTCTGGCGAGACGTTTGTTCTTGTGCTCATCAAGCAGCCCCTGCAGTTTTTCCTGCTCCGCCTTCAGGAGCATCTGCTGCTGGCTGAGCTTTTTCTGCTGTTCCTCTGCCAGTTTTTCTGTATGCATTTCCGTGATCTGTGAGATCGCACCGAGAACATCTCCCTGCTTTTTCTGAGCTTCGAGCAGCTCGCGCCTTGCTTCTTCGAGTCCCTTCATCGGATCGCTTTCGGGCTCAGGCTTCGATCCCTGTGAAGCTTCAGCTTCTCCGAAAAAAGCACGCTTTTCTTCAGGCGAAGCTTCTGCTGCATCATATCCTGCACCCGCTGCCGACCCTGCAGGCGACTGTGTCTGCGCTGGTGCGGCCGGTGTCGCCGTATTTCCTGCTGATGCGGCTGCTCCCGGAGTGATCTGCTCCTGTCCCTGTGCGCCTGATCTTGTCCAGGCCTCGTATTCCTCCAGCTGTCTGTTCTTTTTCTGCAGCTCCGCTTCCATCGCGTCGAGCGCCTGCTTTCTTGAGATAGCCTTGGCTCTGCGCCGGGCTTCTTCTGCCTGCATCCTCTTGCGTTCAGCCTCTTCTCTGACCATCTCCGCACGACGCTGTGCATCCATAGCCTCTTTCTTCGCCTGCCGGTTTTCCAGAGCTCTGCGTCTTGCACGCTCCTCCTGAATCTTTTTCGCCTCGGCATCTCTGATCGCCTGCTTGATGATCGCCTGCTCCGCTGCCTTGATCTCCTGAGTATACTCGAGGTTCGCAGCGCTGCTCGTCTGAGCTGCGCCGTTTTTAGCCGCTCCCGACAACACATCCATGTCGTCTTTCTTGAGTGTCTCGACACTTTCCCTGAGGCTGCGGATATCTTCGAATATCTTCTTCGCACCCTTGTCCTGCGCAAAGAGATCTTCTCTGCTCATCGTCTCCCGTGTCACCGCCGCAGGTTCATTGTCACGGCCAGTCTCTACTGGCTTATTAAGTTTATCTTTTCCCTTGTTATCTCTCGGAAACATTGACATCTTTCTCCTGTTTCAAGCATTCCGGTGTCCTTGCACTGCGGACACCTGTATTTTATATCCATATAGTCCATCTCAAAACCGTTGTCGGTGAGAAGGAACGCTCTTTCCATATTAAGTGAATCAAGTCTGCTTCTTATTTCTTCCATGGCCTTTTCCCTGTCGACCCTGTCGGAAATTATTATCTTGGAGATCTCGCTGCTGCTCCTGTTGAGCTCATCCTCGATCTCCTTTATGCGCGGCACTTTCTCATAAACCTGCGCGCGCCGTTCTTCGGCCTCCTGCTCCTCTTTGAGCCGCAGCGCCCCGTAGTATTTCATTATCTCGCCGGTCGTAAGCTCTCCGCTGCTGCCCTTTGTCTCTCTGCTCTGCTGCTCCTCGTACCAGTTCACCAGTATCTTGTTGACATAATTTATATTCGGGCTGGAGATCCCTGACGTCTTGCTGCACGCCGTGAGAACCTTTTCCAGTGTGAAGCCCATGGTCTCGAACCACGTATCCATTATGCGCATCTCCTCTTCCGTGGCATTTCTTGAAAAGCCCAGCGCCTGGAAGACGCGTCTGTAAAGGTGATGCTTCTTATCGTTTTCGCTGAGGTATTTCTCCACAGCTATCACATCATGCAGTCCTTCGTCTGACCATTTTTTTATCACAGCCGAAATGTACCTGAAGTTCTTTTTCTTTTTATTGATACAGTAGGAATACGCGTAAACGATCACTTCAGGTGCCGCATTGAAGTCGTTTATCAGTGAAAGCACATCCATCATCTCCGTGCCGCCTACGGTCCTTCCTGTTATTTTCTCTATCTGGGCAAACATGCCCTGGATGTCCTTATCGGACATGAACGACTGTACGCGGCTTTCATCCGCATACGTCTTTTTCTTTGTCTTTTCTCCGTAAAGCTGCTCTTTCAGGCTGACGAACTCTATATCGTATACCAGTTTATTCTCCGGGTCGTTTCTCAGTTTCCTGACCACACCCATGCGCTCCCAGTACGTCCACGCCTTCAGAACATCTTCGATATCCATCGCCAGATGCTTTGCTATTTCTTCGCTGGAAAGCTCAGTCCCAAGACCTGCATACATGTATGCGAACATGTATACCTTTACAAAATCACCCGGCGCGGATGCCATGTATTCATTTATAAAGATATTTTCAACGCTGGTATCCAGCAGAAAATAATCGTTTGTTTTTTCTTTCCTGAAACCCATCTATCCTCCATATCAGAATCCGGGGCCGCTGCTTCCCATGCTGTCTACGAACTTAGTCAGCTTGTCAAGCCATGTTATCTTGACGGTTCCTGTCGGGCCGCTTCGCTGCTTGGCCACTATGACTTCACACTCGCCGTGAGCCTCGGAATCTTCATTGTAGTATTCGTCTCTGTACAGGAATATAACTATATCTGCGTCCTGCTCTATCGAGCCTGATTCTCTCAGATCCGACAGCATCGGTCTGTGGTCCGTTCTCGTTTCCGGTGCTCTGGAAAGCTGTGACAGTACCAGTACCGGGCAGTTTAGCTCTTTTGCGAGCAGCTTCAGGTTTCTCGATATCACTGAAATCTCCTGCGTCCTGGAATCGGCTTTTCCCTCCGGATTCATCAGCTGAAGATAGTCTATGACGACAAGGTCGAGGCCTTCCTCTGCCTTGAGCCTCCTGCATTTGCTCTTCATCTCCATGATGCTGATCCCTGCGGTGTCGTCTATATGTATGTTCGCCTTTGACAGTATGTCGAGTGCGATGTTGATATCATCCCAGTCTCTTCTTTCAAGCTTTCCTGTCTTGAGGCTCTGCATCGGCACCTTTGACTCCATGGAAAGAAGCCGCTGTCCGAGCTGTTCCTTGGCCATTTCCATACTGAAGACCATGACTGAGGCCTTGCCCTTTACCGCAGCGTTCAATGCCAGTGAAAGCGCGAATGCCGTCTTTCCCATGGCCGGTCTCGCTGCCAGTATTATCAGATCGGACTTCTGAAGGCCTGACGTCATCTGATCCAGATATTTGAACCCGGTCGTCACGCCTGTCAGCCCCCCGTCCATCTGCGAGGCCTTGTCGATTATCTCTATGTTTTCAAGAAGCACATCCTTTATATGGGTATACTGCCCTTTCTGTCTTGCCTGCGATATCTCAAATATGCCGCTTTCCGCATAGTCGAGTATCTGTCCTGCTTCCATCGATCCTTCATAGCCTTTAGCCATTATGTCATCAGCCATGTCTATCATTCTTCTTATCGACGCTTTCTCGGCAACGATCCTGCCGTACTCCACGGCATTCGTTATCGTAGGCGTGCCTGATGACAGCGATGCGATATACGCTCTGCCGCCGACCATGTTGAGGCTGTTTTTTTTCTTCAGCTCCTCTGATACGGTCAGCGCGTCCACAGGTGAGTTTTTTCTGTGGAGATCGAGCATTGCCCTGAATATCTCCTTGTGGTTCGCATCGTAAAAGTCCTCGGGCTTTACCACTTCCACAACGTCAAAAAGTGCATCCTTTGAAAGCAGGGCTGCACCTAAAACAGACTTTTCCGCTTCTATACTGTGCGGAGGAATCCTTCCTTCCATTACTGCATCTCCTGTCAGCTAAACGGTAACTGACACTTTGAGAACAGCAGTAACTTCAGAAAAAAGCTTTATCGTGACTTCTGTGTCACCTGCCTGCTTTATAGGGCCATCCATTTCTATCTTCTTCTTGTCTACTTTTATATTTTCCTGCCTGAGCAGTGCGTCAGCTATATCCTTTGATGTTATTGAGCCGAACAGCTTGCCTGTTTCTCCGCCCTTTGACTTTATCACGAGAGTCTTTGACTCCAGTATCTTCGCCTGAGCCTCGGCTGCAGCCTTCTGCTCAGCATGCTTCTCTGCGGCGATCGCCTTCTGCTTTTCGAGGTTTCTTATATTTCCTTCTGTCGCTTCTTTTGCAAGACCCTTTGGAAGGAGCATATTCCTCGCATATCCGTCGCTTACCTTTACGACTTCGCCTGCTTTACCTGTTCCTTTAACATCCTTTGTCAGTATAACTATCATTATTTTAGCCTCCTATTGTGAAGTTCTCACGAAATGTTTTCTCTAATGTTTCTCTTATTTTTATCAGCAGCTGCTCAGGGGTGAGATCTGACTGAGCTCCCGCTGTATTGAAGTGGCCTCCGCCGCCAAACTCCTCCATGATGAGCTGTACGTTCATATCGCCGAGCGACCTTGCGCTCACTACGGTCTGGCCTTTAATATTTCTGCCTGCAACAAAACTTGCCTTAATGCCTTTTATCGTCAGCAGCTCATCAGCGACCTGTGAATTGACTATCTGTGCATCCGGATTCTCACCCGGGCACACCGCCATCGCCACGCCGTTATCGAAAAACTGCGCATTTGCGATACATATGGCTCTCAGCCTGAAGCTCTCCACGTCTGCCTGGAAATATCTCCTGACGTTTTCCAGATCTGCGCCTGCACGTCTGAGCCATGACGCCGCTTCGAATGTGCGGACCCCGGCCTTTACAGCAAACCTGTTCGTATCCACCATTATGCCCGCAAGCAGCGCGTCAGCCTCCAGTTTTGTGAGTGCTTTCTTTTCGCACGCATACTGCACGATTTCCGAAACCAGCTCTGATGCCGACGACGCATACGACTCCATATAAGAGAGCAGTACGTTCGGAAGATCGCCCTCTGTACGCCTGTGGTGATCTATTACGACCGTCCTGTTTATCTTTTCGAGCAGCTCGAGCGACTCGACCAGGATCGGGCGATGCGTATCTACAACGACGCCGAGTGAACTGCCGTCAGCCAGCGCGAGCGCCTTTTCCGAAGTCAGGAACTCATACTGCTCCGACGTCTTCGCATCCTGAACGATATCCTCCAGCGTGTTGTTGTATGAGTTGAGTATTATATAGGCTTCCTTGCCTATCGACCTGGCTACTCTGTAAATCCCCAGCGATGCGCCGAAGCTGTCCATGTCGGGATTGCTGTGTCCCATTATGAATATCCTGTTTGACTGTGTCATCAGGAGCTTGAGTGCATGCGCTATTATCCTGGATTTGCCTTTGTATCCCTTCTCAACGCTCTGCGATTTGCCGCCGTAATATTCGAAATTCTTGACATTCCTTACCACGACCTGGTCTCCGCCGCGCCCGAGCGCCAGATTCAGAGCATCCTGGGCATAATCCTCGCTCTCGGCGATCGTCTTGCCGCCGATGCCGATGCCGATACTCAGCGTCACCGGGAAATCCATGTTGGTCTCCACAGCACGCACGTCATCCAGTATCGAGAACTTTTTGGCTACCAGCTGCTTGTAATTCTTCTGTGTCAGCAGCATTTCATACATGTGATCCTTGTATCTCGAAACGGCTGCCCCCATGCCCGCGCTCCAGTTTCTGATGAGCTTGTCTATCTCCGTGGAGATCTCCAGCTCGTTCTCCTCTTTGCCGCTCGGCGTGAGTTCTTCCAGATTGTCGACGTTTATCAGCGCTATGCACGGTTTTTCTTCATTGTAAAGATCCTTGAGGTTCTCGAAAGAAGTGATGTCTATGAACGACATCATAACCGAGGCAGTCTCTCCCTCCCCGATGAATCCGCACAGTATCCTGAACGCCTTGTCGTTTCTCTTCAGATAAAGCGCAGTGCCTTCCTTTGCCGCTGTGATGATCTCCGTGAGCTTTATCCCTGTGAGAGCAAAAATGTCTCCGTCTATGATCCCGTCATATTTGAACACATCTGCGATCTTTTTGTTTGCTCTGGTGACTTTCCCGATGGAATTGATTATACACATCGGAACCAGCGTGTAATATGCCAGCAGTTTTTCTATTCTTCCTACGTACATATCCCTCTCCTGAAATTGATTTTCATTACTGATCCGTACCGCTTAACTGCTCCTGCCTTTTATCCTTTTTTTAACCCCGAACAGCAGATCGATCATTCCTATGATCAGCAGTGCCGTCTTGCCGAAATATGTCATCCACAGTATCACTGCCGCTACAACGCCTATAGCTTTAGGCATGCGCTTCATGTAACAGAACATCAGGACAACTGAAACTCCCTGCAGTGAAAACATGAAGCTGAACAGGAAGTCTATATTCATGTAAACCATGCTGTCTGCAAACACGCCTGTCTGCGTAAGCAGCCACGACAGAAGATACATTCCCATTATCCCCATAAGTGCGCTGCCCGGCCATGAGAATTCCCTGAACTTAGGCATCATCCTGACCGCTGCGGCACGTCTGCTCATTATCTTTGAGATCATGATATATTCTATATACGATACCACCACACTCATCGCCATGATAGTTGCAGGCATCACTGCAAATGCGCTTTTGTAGATCCCGCTTATGACTTCAGCCCTGTCAGCCCTGCTGACTGATGCGAGATTCAGCGAATCCTCGATAACAGGATTCTTTGCCAGCTCCTTAGCCATATCATCTATAAACTCCTGCAGCTGGGCAAATACGCCCTCTCCTGTCAGCGATGCGACCATGAACACGATCACTGTCATAACCGCTACGATCAGTGTGGCCTGCATGACCGTCCTGTATGGTGACATTCTGCCTCTTCTGATATACCCCGGCATTACTGCTATCGGCACGACTAATATAAGAAAGTAAATCAGCAATAGGTACATTCTGTTTCTCCTAAAATTATTTATAAGTAATGGTTATTATATCACAACTGCGACATTTTGTCTTTTTTTTGTTGTTTGTGTATATCTTTACCGGTATTTACAGCTTTTCGATTTTTGCCTTTTCCGGTGCGCCGGCACCGTCTGCTATGCCTGTGAGCGCACTGGCAAGTCCCGCTATTCCCTGTATCTCCGCAGGGATTATGATCTTCGTAGCTTTGCCGTCTGCCGCCTTTTCAAATGCCTCGAGGCTCTTGAGCGTCAGTACTTCCTTAGTTGCGCCCGCCTCGCTCAGCAGCCTGATGCCGTCAGCAGTCGCACGCTGCACCATGAGTATAGCTTCCGCTTCGCCCTCTGCCGCCTTTATAGCTGCCTGTTTTGCAGCCTCTGCTCCGAGGATCACCGCTTCCTTGTTGCCTTCCGCTATGAGAACTGCTGATTTTTTCTCACCTTCTGCACGCAGGATGGCCTCTCTTCGTTCACGCTCTGCACGCATCTGCTTCTCCATAGCCATCTGTATATCTGCCGGCGGATTGATATTCTTCACTTCGACTCTGTTGATCTTGATGCCCCATGCATCCGTCGCCTCGTCAAGCACTATCCTGATCTTGCTGTTGATGTGCTCTCTGCTCGTCAGTGTGCCGTCGAGCTCGAGCTCGCCTATGATATTTCTGAGCGTTGTCGCTGTCAGGTTCTCTATCGCAGCCATGGGGTTCTCTACTCCGTATGCGTAAAGCTTAGGGTCTGTGATCTGGAAATACACTACGGTGTCGATCTCTATCGTTACGTTGTCCTTCGTTATCACCGGCTGCGGCGGGAAATCTATGACATGCTCCTTGAGCGACACTTTTCTTGCCACCTTGTCTATCAAAGGTATTTTAAAGTGCAGACCCACCTGCCATGTGGCATAGTATGCCCCGAGCCTTTCCAGTACGTATGCGTTTGCCTGCGGCACTATCCTGATGTTTGTGACTACAAGTGCGATAACAAGTGCTATCAGTATCAGCACCACTATGACCGCCCCTGCTGAGATTCCTGTGTAATACATCTTAATCCTCCTTTTTCTCCTTTTTATATAAAACCGGCAGAGCCGGCTCTGCTGTCTGAGCTATACGGGTCATCCGTTCTGCGTGATTTCTTCAACTGTCAGCGTGACTCCTCTGACGTTTTTTACTGTCACCAGTCTGCCTTTGTCTATCTGAGCGCCTTCAGATACTGCAGTCCATACCTTGCCGTCGACGCGCACCTGCCCTTTTCCATAAGAAGGGATGTCTTCCTCGACTATGCCTGTCTGACCTATGACTGACTCGACATTCGTCTTCTGCACTTTGTCGTTGAGCTTTTTCTTCGCCAGCGGTCTCGTGCATGCGATCAGTATCGCGGAAACGGCCAGGAATACTATTATCTGAACGACCACAGGCGTTCCGGCTGCTGCTGCTATCGCTGCGCATACTGCGCCGCCCACGAACCATATGCACGTGAGCCCCATTGTGATCGCTTCAAGTACAGCCATTATTCCGGCGATCATCAGCCATATCACAGCCGCACTGAGTGTTATTCCCAATATCGTCATGGCTCTCCTCCTTTTCTCCTCATGTTCTGCACCCTTATAACAGATCATTAACTGTCGTGCTTAATTATAACATAAACACACAGCACAGTCTTCACTACTGTCCGTAAAGTGAGATTTTATACATCAAAGAAATCAATGAAACGCAAAACCCGCTGCCTCTGCGGCGGCGGGCTGCAGGGGAGAACAGACTTGTTTTGCTGTTCAAGTGCCACAGGCGGGATCATACAGCAAATGCGGCCGCTCACCGTACTGCCTCAGGTATCCGACAAAAAAGGCAGGGGCTGCAGTTCCTGTGTACAGGAACTGCAGCCCCGAAAAACGCTGTCTTCAGAGTTTTAAAACTCAGATGTCTGCGGAATTTTGAAACTCATGCAGCTCATTAATCTCAATGTTTTACTTTTCGTCTGATGCCGTATACGGATACCATCCCTGCAGCGGCCAGCACCATCAATGCCAGCCAGAGGGCAGGCTCTGCCGTATCACCGGTTTCCACAGCTCCCGAGGTATCCTTGCCAGGCTTCACTTCAGGAGACGGGTCGTCATCATCCGCCGGATCATCGCTGATCGGATCCGTGTCCATGGCTCGCAGCCATGAGAGGATCACTTCGTTGTTGTGGACTCTCATGTAGGAACTGTTGCCCAGGAGCGTTGCGGCATTTTTAACCTTGTTGACAGCTCCGTCTATAGTGAGCTTGTCAGTCGTTCCGAACAGTACCTGCGCGGCAACCACACTCAGAGCCGTCGGATTGTTTCCCTGGATCAGCGAATGCTGAGCCGCATCGTCATCTGAATATCCCATGGCTTTCAGTCCGTCTGTGAGGACGTCCTTCATAAGCTTTCCTGCGATCTGTTTGTAAAGTTCCAGCAGGTCTCCGTATGTTTTGATGCTTTCGACGTTTATCCCGTACTGTGCTGCCTGCGCTGCCAGATCTTCTGATGTTGCTGTCTCGTAGATCTCCTTATATTCATCTGATCCGAGGACCTTGTCTGCCGTATCGTTGCCGGTCGATGCATCTCCTTCGGCAAGAGGCTCAGGGAGGCTGACCTTATCCTTCCAGTTATCCGGCAGCGTTGTAGTTTCTGATACTGCTGACGCCTGATCCACGTACTGTTCTACCCAGCTGTAGAAGAAGAGCATAACTGCCAGCGGCTTGATGGACTTGCAGTTCACAGCGCCCTGCTTGAAATTTGCTACGTCCTCATCAGCTCCGCCGATAAGGAGGGAAGCGGCTTCCGTGACTGCACTCTGATATTCTTTTGCATAAACAGCTCTGGTCTTGATCGAAGTCCCGGTCAGATAGCCGGACAGAGTTGTCAGAGCTTCTTTCTGTGTTATGCTTCTTGTCGTGTCCGGCACGATGCCGATGCTTCCGCTGTCTGTCACGCCCAACGTCATAGCCTGGTAGCTGTCCGGATCTTCTGATGTTGTGTATACATCGTATACCGCAGAGTTGGTTTTCTTAAGGTACTCGAGCATCTTAGCCTTCGTTTCGGCATTATGCACATCGAGCGCAACGTCTTCACCGTAATGACCGAAGCCCCACTGCGCAAACGGCAGCATCGACACCGGATCATAGTCTGAGACGTAATTGTGGATATTGTTGTATTTGCTGTCGTCCGTACCCAGTTCCGTGGATGCGGTCAGAGGCGTTCCGAAAGCGTAGTCATAAACGTTTTCAGGCTTTACCGTCAGTCCGATATACCCTTTGGAATCCTCCACCAGCGCGGCGCCTGTCAGATTGGCGACTCCCGCTCCTCTGCTGTATCCGGAAGTCCATACCTTGACTGTTTTCCCTTCAAAGACGCTCTTGTTCTCAGCGACATACTGCTTTGCAAAATCCAGTACGATGTCGCGGCCTGTTTTGAATCCGGCATGGAGTCCGGACTCTCCTACATTGAAGTTCCCCCCCCATTCTGCTTCATAAGCGGCACTTCTCGGTACGATGGCAAGCAGTACGGTTTTGCTGTCCAGTTCCTTGTAGGCTGCTGCCGCGCCCATCGAATTCATCTGCATCTTTTCTTTGTAGTCCTGGTTGACCTGAATGTTCTTAAAGCCGATCTGATCCAGGAAGTCCCGGAGATTGCGGCTCTTATCCGGGTAGTCCACATCCTCGCTGCTGATGGACGTCGAAGCCAGAATCATGGATGCGATGGCCAGATGATGGTCCGCCTCGTATGCGGAACCGTCAAAAAAACTGTCTGAGTAGATATAGGTATCTGTCAGATCGTGTGCGTTGTCATGGGGCGAAAAGGTGAACGTCCCTCTGATATATGACGATTTCTCCGCAGCCGATACAGTCAGACAGCCGCTTGCTGCCACCACTGCGGCTATCGCCACCGCACATATTTTCCTGGTGAATTTTCTGATTGTCAAAATCTCTTCTCCTTTCTCATCGATGGTTTGAAAATCTTATGTTATGGTGCTGTGACCGCACCTTTTGAACTGATTCTTTTTTTAGTTGCTTTCCGGGCTTCGGCTGCCTTTGCCGAACACATTCTCGCACCACGTGCTGCCGTTGAGCCATTTATCTATCCTGCGGGTGTTTGTAAAGGTGACTGTCTGATCGTCCTCGCCCAGATTACTGATGGTCTGCGTTGCCTCATCGGTACTGTATCTCCAGCTCCAGCCTGTCTGCTCTGTCACAGTGTATTTGCCGGCAGGCAGATCTTTTACCGTTTTCTCCCCGCTGCCGTGGATAACGACCTCTATATCGATATCCTTTGTATTGTCGTCATCAGGATCTCCCTTGACGCTGAATACGAAGGACTGGTTTTCATCGGTCTTGTTCCAGCCTTTGTTTACAATCGTAAGGTCTGCCTTCTCTTTTTCCTTGACCGTGTAGGTGTAGCTTGCCGCAGCGCTCGGCAGCATACCGTCTTTTACCGCGATGGCTTTCAGAGTCGTTCCCATATCGCCTGTAACGCCGATATCGATGGCCTTTCCGTCGTACTTCGTGCTTGCCGTCGTAGGAACCGAACCGTCGAGGGTGTAATAGATCGTCGCGCCCTCTGTGGTGCTGCTCAGACGAACACTTATTTTCCCGGTGTATTCTCCGGCCGGATAGTTCGCGACAGGCATCGCAGCCGTATCGGCAGACGGAACAGATACTTTTATTGTTACAGCTGTCGAAACGCTGCCCTGCTTGACATAATCCGGAAGAACCACCGTGCCGCTTACTTCGAATGACTGGCCATTCAGGTCGCTCGCATCGAAGGTCGGCAGTGTTCCCCATTTTATCTTTGCAGTC
>CAVEWO010000003.1:0-15507 GCA_963619345.1 Bacteroidaceae bacterium | reverse complement strand
AAAAGCCTGATTACAACAGAGTGATACTTTTGAATTTTCCATTTATAACCAGACTCCTGCAGCTTCTATATTTCTATTTCTACTTCACCTGAATTTATTTTGAATATCTCTCCCTCCGGAAGCGACTTCGCCACTTTTCCCGATATATCAGTGGTCGTTATAAAAAGCTGGCTGCCGCCGAGTGAATTTATCAGGTATGTCTGCCTGTCGTTATCGAGCTCCGACAGCACATCGTCGAGCAGCAGTATCGGCTTTTCTCCCATCTCGTCTTCTATGAGCTTTATCTCCGAAAGCTTCAGGGAAAGCGCCGCAGTACGCTGCTGTCCCTGCGATCCGAATTTTCTCAGATCGATGCCGTCTGCAGAGATTTTCAGATCGTCCTTGTGAGGCCCGATACCTGTCGTCCTGTTCCTGATATCGTCTTCTCGCGTCTTCAGCAGTTTCTCATAAAAAAGAATCTCCGTATCTGCATCTGCCTGATCTGCACATTTTTCGACGTTTGCCTCGTATTTCACGTCTAATGTCTCTTTGCCGCCTGATATGCTGCCATGTATCTCTCTGCTTATATCATTTATCTTTAGTATGAATTCATCACGCCTTGATATAACCTTCGCGCCGTACCTGGCGAGCTCGTGATCCCAGATATCGAGTATCGACGTGTCGATACGGCTTTCCTTGAGATACACATTGCGCTGCCTGAGCACCCGTTTGTAATTGCTCAGATCGCTGTAATATCCGGGTTTTATCTGGCAAAGCTCACGGTCTATGAATTTTCTTCTCTTCTCCGGCTCGTCCTTTACGATCTTCATATCTTCCGGCGAAAATATTATTATGAAGATACGCTCAAGCAGCTCCGACGTCTTTTTTATCCTGACGCCGTCGAGCTTGATGCCTTTCCTGCCGTCTTTGGTTATGATTATCTCCGTGGTATGCTCGTCATCGTCAAAAAACGCAGTCGTCCGCATCCTGCAGAAATCGCTCCCGAACCTGATAAGCTCCCTGTCTTTTGATGTCTTGAATGATCTCGCCATCGAATTCAGATAGATGCTCTCCAGCAGATTCGTTTTGCCCTGCGCATTGTTGCCGATAAAAATATTTACATTTTTGCTGAATGAAACGTCCAGATCTTTGTAGTTTCTGAAGTCTTTCAGCTCTATTCTCTTTACAAACATGCTATATCTTAGGTATTCTTACCGGGAGTATCAGATATTCGTAGGCATCGCCCTGCACAGGTCTTACGACGCATGGAGATATCCCTGTCTTGAAATTCATCGATATCTCCTCGTCATCTATGGCTTTCAGGACATCTATCACGAATTTAGAGTTGAACCCGATCTCAAGGTCGTCACCTGTCTTTTCCATGATGATCTCTTCCTTTACATTTCCTTCCTCTGATCTTGATGTGATCGTAAGAAGATTGTTTTTTATCGTCATCTTTATAAGGTTGTTCTTGCCTTCCTTTGCCAGGAGCGACGCTCTTTCGATGCTCTCGAGAAGCAGCGATCTCCCTGCAACGACAGTTATCGTGCTGTCCTTAGGAATGATATCGCTGTATTTTATGAATTCGCCTTCCATCAGACGCAGCACGATTTCCGTGCTTCCTATGATGAATGTCGCTTTTTTCTCACCCAGCAGTATGCTGATATCGTCATCACACTCATCTTCTGTGATTATCTTGCTTATCTCGTTCATGATCTTGGCAGATATGATAAATTTATTTTCACGATCACTTGTCATAGCTTCATTTGCGAGTGCAAGCCTGAATCCGTCGAGAGCGACCATGCTGACTTTTTCTGTACCTATCTCGGTAAGCATACCGACGAGTATGCCCTTTGATTCATCCACAGATGCTGCGAATGATGTTTTACTGACCATATCCCTGAAGATATCTCTGCTGAATGTCAGACTTTCCTTTATTTCTTCTTTTTCTCCTATCTTTGGGAATTCTTCCACAGGGAAGCTCACTACAGAGAATTCAGATGTGCTTGTCTTTATCGATATCAGGCTGTCGCTGTCTGATTCGATAAAAATCTCCTCATTAGGCAGTTTTCTTATGATATCTCCGAACAGTTTCGATATGACGACAGCTGATCCTGCCTCCTGCACTGAAGCTGACACTGTTTTCTGTATGCTTATCTCAAGATCAGAAGCTGTCAGCGTGAGAGTGCCTTCCTGATCTGCCTGTATGAGTATTCCTTTAAGTATTGGAAGAGTAGTTCTGTTTGATACAGCTTTTGAAACTGTGTTCATGGCTTTTGCCAATGTTTGCTGGTTGCAGGTGAATTTCATAATATCCTCCGAATCAAAAATCATTTATTATTTATTATATATATTTATAGTAGTTGTAGTAGTAGGGCCTGTTGATATTGTTGATAACTTTTAAAACTATTGCGAACACTCGTTTTTTTGTTCTTTAAAAACTGTGGATAACTTGTTTTTTTTGTCAACACTGCATGTTGATAAGTCATATGCAGAATCACAGGTCATCTTTTATGCGGCGTATTTCTTCGTTCAGCAGGCTGTCAGTCTTGAGCTGCTCGGAAATCTTTTCATATGCGTGCAGTACTGTCGTATGGTCGCGTCCGCCGAAGCAGTTTCCGATCTTAGGCAGCGAGGAGTCTGTGAGTTCTCTGCACAGGTACATTGCTACCTGCCTTGGATGCGAGAATTCACGTTTTCTCTTGGCTGATTCCATGTCTGCGACCTTTATATTGTATTTCTTGCAGACCGTTTTTTTTATCGATTCGCATGATATATCAAGATCGCTGTTTGAAAATATGTCGCTGAGGTTTTTCTTTGCAAATTTTACGGTTATCGGTTCGCTGAATATCTTGGAATAGCTGATTATTCTGGTAAGAGCGCTCTCAAGCTCCCTTATGTTGTACTTGACTTTTTCAGCTATCAGGTCGATGACCTCAAGTATATCGTCGTCATCGAGATTTATATTTTCAAGCTGAGCCTTGTTTCTGAGTATCGCTACTCTTGTTTCAAAGTCAGGCGGCTGTATGTCAGCTATTACGTTCCACTGGAACCTGGAGCGCAGCCGTTCGTCGAGATCCGTGAGCTTGCTGGGGTGGCGGTCACTCGATATGACTATCTGCTTGTCACATTCGTAAAGTGCATTGAAGGTATGGAAAAACTCCACCTGAGTGCTTTCCTTGCCTTCGATGAACTGTATATCGTCTATCAGCAGCACGTCGACATTTCTGTATTTGTTTTTGAAAAACCTCATTTTGCTGTTGTAGTTCTTTTTATCCTGGATCGCCTTTACGAGCTCTGAAGTAAACATCTCAGACGATACGTAAAGCACCTTTGACGACGGATTGTTTTCGAGTATGTAGTGCCCTATAGCATGCATGAGGTGAGTCTTTCCAAGCCCTGAGCCTCCATAGAGAAAAAGCGGGTTGTATGCTGATGCCGGCGACTCTGCGACAGAAAGAGCTATCGCATGTGCATAGTTGTTGTTCGAGCCGACTACGAAATTATCGAATTTGTATCTGGGATTAAGGAAGTATTCTTCCCTGAATTCTTCTTCAGCATTCTGCTTTTTCGGCACCTGCTGCCTGCTGCCTGCTGTGCCGTTAACGATGCTTTCTATCTCTTCTTCTGATTTTTCTTTGATAACTACCCTGTATCTCTCGTTCATCACACTCTCAACAGCCTGTTCGAATATTGAAATATAGCGGTTGTTGAGCACTTCGACAACAAAGCTTTCTGATGCTGCCACGTGAAAAACCCTGGCGTCTTCATCTATTTCGAGAGGTACGAGCGGCTTGAACCATGTTCTGTAGCT
Source organism: Bacteroidaceae bacterium (assembly GCA_963619345.1). Lineage (GTDB taxonomy): Bacteria > Bacillota > Clostridia > Peptostreptococcales > Anaerovoracaceae > Lentihominibacter. The sequence continues at coordinate 11,714 of CAVEWO010000003.1, read as the reverse complement.
TACATCGGTAACATTGCTGTTTATTTCTGTAAGTATGTCTCTCCATGTTTTTTCATCAGGTTTTTTTTTCATAAGTAGATCCTCTCCATAAGCGATGGATATATAATATCAAAAAAAGTTATCCACAAGCAATAGGTTGATAAAATTTGTTGAAAAAATAAAGATCGCAAAAGTTATCCACTACCTGTGGATAAAGTTGTGCAAAGTTTACACAGGTATAACTACATGTTGGACAGCTATGTAAAAGCGGCTCTTTTTTTGGGAGTTAAGGCTTTTGAGAGCTCTATCTTCCTTTTAAAATCAATTGACAGGGCAGATAACGCGGAGTATAATAGTAAAGCGTATCGCATAGGTTGAAATTTAGATCTATGCATCATAAATTACAGTTCAAAAGGGAGGATACAACAAATGAAAATGACATATCAGCCTAAGAAAAGGCAGAGAAAAAAAGAACACGGCTTCAGAAAAAGAATGAAAACAAAGAACGGTAGAAATGTTTTAAAGAGAAGAAGACAAAGAGGAAGAAAAGTTTTATCAGCATAGAGACCGCAAGTGTGGTCTTTTTGTTATGACGTGACAAATGTCATATTAGGTAAAACCTGGTAATGTTATGCTAAAAAGGGATATACTGAGAAGAAAAGATGATTTTACTTCCATATATAAAAAGGGCAGATCTGTAGGCGAGAGATATGTTGTGCTTTTTTATAAGAAAAACAGCCTCGGCTATAACAGAACAGCATTTTTAGCAAGCAAAAAAGTAGGGAACAGCGTTGAAAGAAACAGAGCAAGAAGACTCATGAAGGAAAATTACAGATTTCTCAGGGATGATATAGAATCTGGATATGATCTTATAATCATCGCACGGAAAACTATCAACGGCCGCAAAGCCGGAGAAGTCGGGAAATCTATGATCAATGCTTTATCTAGAGCAAAGTTATATAAGAAACAAGAGGCAAAAAGATGAAGAAGGTATTGATTTTGATCATAAAAGGATATCAGAAATTCATATCTCCTCTTTTTCCGCCAACATGCAGATTCTATCCTACTTGTTCGACTTATTTTATACAGGCATTGGAAAAGTACGGATTTTTTAAGGGCTCGTTCCTCGGGATCAAAAGGCTGCTGAGATGTCATCCTTTTAATCCAGGAGGATATGATCCTTTAAAATAGGAGGAAATAATTAATGTATACAATATTGGGAGTAATAGCAAAGCCTTTAGGGTGGTTGCTGGGATTATTGTATAATCTTATCGGTTACTACGGTATTACGATTATTCTGTTTACTGTAATCGTTAAATTATGTCTGTATCCTTTGTACATAAAGCAGACAAAGTCTACTGTTATGATGGCAGAGGTGCAGCCTAAATTACAGGCATTACAGAGAAAATATGCTAATGACAAAGAAACTCTGAATATGAAGATGGCGGAATTGTATAAGGAAGAAAAATTCAACCCTATGGGCGGATGTCTTCCTATGCTCATACAGATGCCTATCATTATGGGTCTCTTTGCACTGCTTAGAAATCCTATGAGATATATGGGAGATGTAAGCAGCATGATTTTCGCTTTTCATGAATCATTTCTGTGGATCGAAGACCTCAGTCAGCCGGATCCATGGATACTTCCTATAATCGCGGGTATAGCAACATTCATTTCATTCACCATGAACCAGGCGCTTACAGATACAGGCGCATCAGGAGCTGCAAACCAGATGAACGGCATGATGAAAATGATGAAGTATATTTTCCCTATAATGATTTTATGGATGGCAAGATCATTCCCGTCAGGTTTAGCTCTTTACTGGGCAGTGAGCCAGATCATTCAGATATTCTTCAATATCCATATGGCTTCACTGAGAAAAAAATTAAAGAAACAGTCGGAAGTAAAGAAGAGAAAATAGATATCTGTACTTTAGCATATGGATATCATATTATTCGGGAAAAGATAGTTCCGGAGTTTGAAAAAGTCTGCCGTTGAATATGATCGGCGGGATCGGCTTTTATTTGGAGGATATTTTTAATATGGATTATTCAGAAAAATGGGGCGTAGACGTTGATGAAGCAGTCAGGCTGGCCCTTATGGATCTTAAATGCTCCAGAGACGAAGTTGAGGTTACGGTTTTAGAACAGCCTTCGAAAGGCTTTTTCGGTATCGGCTCAAAGCTTGCAAAAGTAAGAGTTGAGAAGAAAAAAACAGAGGAAAAGGAATCAGCAGATGATATATATGATGAAGCAGCGATAAAAGCTGCAAAATCTGTTGCTGCTGGAAGTGCTGCAGAACATAAACCAAAAGAAAAATTTAAAGACAAGCCTCATACTAAAGATAATAATAAAAGAAACAGAAAAAATAAAAACAGAAACGAAAAAAAATCAGGAGAATATAAAAAAGATTTCAGCGAAAGCAGTTTGAATATAGAAGTAGTAGACAAGAGCAAGCTTAAAGATGTGGAAGAACATGAAGCACTCGATTTTCTCAAGGATATAACTGAGAAAATGGGTCTCAATCTGGGATTCAGCGTCAAAACCGGAGACGATGTTGTCTATATCGAAATGAATGGTAAAGATTCAGGCACGGTCATAGGAAAAAGAGGCCAGACGCTTGATTCGTTACAGTATCTTACCAGCCTGGTAATAAACAAAGGCAGGGAAAAGTACATCAAAGTGGTTATAGACGCTGAAAATTACAGAGCGAAAAGGCAGAAGACTCTTGAACAGTTAGCAAACAGACTGGCGGCAAAAGTGGTCAAGACTAAAAAGTATGTCAGACTGGAACCTATGAATCCTTATGAAAGAAAGATCATTCATGCTACTTTACAGCAGAATCCTGATGTCAGCACAAGGAGCGAAGGCGAAGAGCCATACAGAAGAGTTGTAATAGAGCTTAAAAAATAACTAAAAGAGAGTCCGCAATTTTTTTGCGGGCTCTTGTGATTTTACGGAGAAAATGATGGAAGATACTATTGCTGCAGTTGCGACTGCGTACGGAGAAGGCGGAATAGGCATAATACGAATAAGCGGTGAAAAAGCGCTGAGTATACTCGAAGATGTTTTTGAGTTTGCAGGCGAGACTTCTCAGATCGTCAACCGCCGTATGACTTACGGCCGGATAGTAGACAGGGAAAACGAGCAGATCATCGATGAGGTGCTCGCAGTCTATATGAAGGGGCCTAAGACATACACTGCGGAGGATGTTGTGGAGATAAACTGCCACGGAAGCATGGTCTCACTCAGGAAGACACTTGCACTTGTTCTTCGCAAAGGTGCACGTCTCGCGGAGCCGGGGGAATTCACAAAGCGTGCTTTTTTGAACGGGCGTCTTGACCTTTCCCAGGCCGAAGCTGTCATAGATATCATAAAAGCGAAAACTGACCGGAGCTTCGATGTCGCGATGTCTCAGCTTGAGGGAGCGCTTTCACTGAGAGTGACGGAGATACGCCAGAAGCTGCTGGATCTGCTCGTGGATATAACTGTCAACATAGATTATCCGGATGAGGATATCGAAGAGCTGACCTATGACAAGATAGAAGAAAATATATTGCTTATAGGCGAAATGATTGAAAAACTGCTGTCTACAGCCAATACCGGACGCATGATAAGAGAGGGAATAAGAGTGGCTATCGTAGGAAAACCGAATGTCGGCAAGTCTTCTCTGATGAATTCTCTTCTCAGAGAAACGCGCGCGATCGTTACCGAGATTCCCGGAACTACAAGAGACACTATCGAAGAGGCGATAAGTATCAGAAATATACCTGTCTATCTGGTAGATACCGCAGGGATCAGAGAGACATCGGACAAGGTGGAGAGGCTGGGTATAGAGCGTTCAAAAGCTGCGTTCAACGAGGCGGATTTTATAATATTCATAATGGACGGCAGCAGTGAGATATCTGACGAGGACAGGGAGATCGCTGCATATCTTGACGGCAGGAACTCAGTAGTGCTGATAAATAAAAACGATCTCGGCAGAAGCTTCACTAACGATGATGTCAGAAATCTCATAGCCGATCCTGTGATAATAGAAACATCGCTTATAAGCAATGAAGGCATAGAGAAAATAGAGAATCATATAGAAGAACTTGTTTATGGCGGAGAACTGTCGCAGCATGACAGCACTATGGTAAACAACGTGAGACATATAGAACTGCTGCAGCAGAGCAGAGATTCTCTGCGCGATGCCATGGATATGACGCTTGCGAGAGAAGCACTCGATTTTATCGAGGTAGACGTGAGAAATGCATATGAACTGCTGGGTGAAATAACGGGTGAAACCGTATCGGACGATATAATCAATGAAGTTTTTGCCAGGTTCTGTCTTGGAAAGTAGTGCAGGTTACTGCATGTCATGATGCATGCGAAAAGCCGGCGTCAGTTATGCAGTGCGGCTTTGCATGAAGACAGCACCGGCTTTATTATAAAAATATGGAGGCATATATTATATAATGGAAAAATTTTTGATGGGAACTTATGATGTGATCGTTGTCGGCGCCGGCCATGCAGGCTGTGAAGCCGGACTTGCCGCTGCCAGGATGGGAGAGAAAACGCTGATGCTTTCCATAAACCTGGAGGCTGTTGCCATGATGGCATGCAATCCGTCGATAGGAGGCACGGGCAAAGGTCATCTGGTAAGGGAGATCGATGCGCTCGGCGGCGAGATGGGAATAAATATCGATAAGACTTTTATACAGAGCAGGATGCTTAATACTGCAAAGGGTCCGGCGGTGCATTCGCTGAGAGCTCAGGCGGACAAGAATGAATATCATATCGAGATGAAGAAAACTATAGAAAAAGAAGAAAATCTTCATCTTAAGCAGGGCGAGGTCATCGATCTGATCGTTGAGGATGGAAAGGCGTGCGGAGTCGTGCTGAAGACAGGTTCGTGCTACAGGGCGAAGGCTGTCATCCTTGCTACGGGGACATTTCTCGCCGGAAAGATATTCATAGGAGACAGCGCATACAACAGCGGGCCGAATGGTCTGGCACCTTCGATGGAGCTGGCTGCAAGACTCAGAGAATATGGGCTGCCTATGAGGAGATTCAAGACGGGAACTCCTGCGAGAGCACTTGCCAAGAGTCTGGACTTCAACAAGATGACGCCGCAGTACGGCGATGAGAAAATAGTGCCGTTTTCATTCATGAATGACGATCTGCAGAAAGATCAGGTAAACTGCTGGCTCACCTATACGAATCAGCAGACGCATGATGTGATCAGAGCCAACTTCCACAGATCAGCGCTGTTCGGCGGACAGATAGAGGGAGTAGGCCCGAGGTACTGTCCTTCGATAGAAGACAAAGTCAACAGATTTTCTGACAAGGAGAGGCACCAGCTTTTCATCGAGCCGGAAGGTCTGCATACTGAGGAAATGTATATACAGGGAATGTCGTCAAGCCTTCCGGAAGATGTACAGATGCAGTTTTACAAGACGATACCGGGACTTGAGAATCTGGAGATCGTCAGGCCGGCATATGCTATCGAGTACGACTGCATAGATCCGCTCGATCTGAAAGTCTCGCTCGAGAACAAACACATTGAGAATCTGTTCTGTGCAGGGCAGTTCAACGGAAGCTCCGGCTATGAGGAAGCTGCTGCTCAGGGACTGATGGCGGGGATCAATGCTGTTTGTAAAATAAAGGAAAAAAATCCGTTCGTGCTCGACAGAAGCGAGGCTTATATTGGCGTTCTCATCGACGATCTCGTGACTAAAGGTACTAATGAACCTTACAGAATTATGACCAGCAGAGCGGAATATAGGCTGGTTCTGAGGCAAGACAACGCAGATCTGCGTTTGACAGACCGCGGATACGAAGTTGGATTAGTAAAAAAAGACAGATATGATAAGTTTTTACATAAAAAAGAAATCGTTGAGCAGGAGACAGAGCGTCTCAGAAAAAAGACAGTCAAGCCGGAGGATGTGAACGATTTTCTCGAGAGCAGAGGAAGCACTCCGTTGAAGAGTGCCGTATCGCTGTTTGAGCTTTTGCGAAGACCGGAGATAAAGTATGACGATACTGCTGTGATAGATGACGAACGGCCTGCGCTTTCCAGCCACCAGAAAAACATGATGGAAGTGCAGATAAAATATGAAGGGTATATCCAGAAGCAGCAGCAGAGGATCGAGAAGTTCAAGCGGCTCGAGAACAAGAAGCTGCCTGAGGGTATAGACTATGATCAGATAGACGGACTGAGGATCGAAGCGCGCCAGAAGCTGAACGATTTCAGGCCGCTGTCGGTAGGGCAGGCGTCCAGGATATCCGGAGTATCGCCTGCAGATATAAACGTGCTGCTTATTTACATGGAAAAGATGAGAAGGAAAAACGGCAGAAATGAGCATTAATGAAATCAGAGACATATTCGGCACGCTGATCACCGGTCTTGATGAGGCCGGGATCGCGCATCGTGTGCAGAAGCTTGAGGGATATATGGACGAGATACTGGAGCTGAATCAGCATATAAACCTGACGGCGATAACAGGCAGGACGGAATTTATCAGGAAGCACTATGCGGATTCACTGCTTTGTGCGGATTATCCTGAGTTTCGGAGCGCGCAGTCTGTGATAGATGTAGGGACAGGGGGCGGATTCCCGGGAGTGCCGCTGGCTGTCGTTTTTCCGGAGAAGGAGTTCGTGCTTATCGATTCGCTGAACAAGCGTATCAGGATAATCAATGATCTCTGTGCAAAGCTCGGGATAGCGAATGTCAGAGCTGTTCATGGAAGGGCAGAGGAACTTGCGAGAAGGAAGGAAATGCGGGAATCGTTCGATCTGTGTGTTTCCAGGGCAGTCGCCAACATGAGTACTCTGTCGGAATACTGTCTTCCTTTCGTAAAGGTCGGAGGATGCTTCATGGCATATAAAGGTCCTGACTGTGACAGAGAGCTGGCAGACGCAGAGACCGCAGTCAGGATACTGGGAGGCCGCGTCGATCGTATAGAATCACCGTCGGCAGACTGGCTGGATTTCGATCACAGGATAATAGTTATTTCAAAAGAAAAAAATACGATGTCGAAATTCCCGCGAAAAGCGGGGACTCCGTCAAAAGAGCCGATCAAATAGCAGATCTCGGCTCTTTTTGTTTTATGAAAATGCTTTTACCCGCCTGGGCAAGCTGTTAATATAGTCACAGGAGGGGGGCAGAGATATGTTTATAAAAAAGACGATGGAAGTGCCGGTGGAACTTATCAAAGCGAATTCGGAACAGCCTCGAAAGAATTTTGGCGAAAAACAGCTGATAGAACTGAGGGATTCGATAAAAGAATTCGGAGTTCTGCAGCCTTTGATATTAAAGAGAGAAGTAAACGGAGCTTATCTGCTGATAGCAGGAGAGCGAAGGCTTAGAGCGGCGATGATGGCAGGGCTGGACAGGGTGCCGGCTGTCGTAAAGGATGCAAGTGATGAGGAAGTCAGCCTCATAGCTCTTGTCGAAAACATACAGCGTGAAAATCTGGGATACATAGAAGAAGCAAAAGCGTACAAAAATATTATGGAAAAATATGGGATGAGTCAGCTGGCGCTTTCCGAAAAACTCGGCAAGAATCAGTCGACTATATCTAATAAGATACGGCTGCTGTCGCTGCCGAAGGATATACAGGATATACTCGTTGAAAATAAGCTGACTGAACGGCACGCCAGAGCTTTGCTTAAGATAGAAGATGACCAGATGCGAAGAGTAGTGATAGGGAAAGTGCTGAAGCACGGATTCAATGTCAAGCAGACCGAAAAACTGGTAGATGATTATATAGCGCAGCAGGAAAGCCGGGAGCGCGAACGAAACAAGATATGTCATATCAGCTACAAGCTGTACATAAATACACTTAAAAGGGCGTTCAATGATATGGAGCTTGATGAAAAAGGTGCGACGTTCGTTCAGGAAGATATGGGAAATGATCTGCGGATAACGATAATGATACCAAAAGGAATACAGGGAATGGTCGGATAATACCTCCTTTATGATATTGTAAATATTGATTTTCGATATTTACGCAGCATTGAAAAATCTGCCGCTGTATTGATAAGTGCAGCGTGCAGATTTTTCTAAATAAAAAAATGTTTCACGTGAAACATTTTTTTTGTGTGAAGAAATCCAAAAGTTATAGTAAAAATAAAATCTATGTTATATAATATGTAAAGCAGATATACAGAATGTATCAAGGAGGAATAAATTGGGTAAAGCTATAGCTATATTTAATCAAAAAGGAGGAGTCGGAAAGACTACTACTAATATAAATCTGGCAGCATGCCTGGCTATAAAGGGAAAACGTGTTCTCATACTGGACATAGATCCGCAGGGAAATACGACAAGTGGAGTGGGGATTTCAAAAAAAGACCTTGAAATCACTACCCATGAGATCCTTATCGAAGATAAATACCATCCTGAAGAGGCTATACTGCCTACAGGAATCGAAAATCTCGACATAATGCCTGCAAGCGTGCAGCTGGCAGGTGCGGAAGTCGAGCTTATAGAGCTGGCAGGCCGTGAAAAGAGGCTGAAGAGGGCAATAGATATATTGAAACCGAAATATGATTACATATTTATAGACTGTCCGCCTTCACTTGGAATACTGACGATAAATTCACTTACGGCTGTTGATTCAGTGCTTATACCGATACAGTGCGAGTTTTATGCGCTCGAAGGTGTGAGCCAGCTGATGAGTACTATTGATATCGTAAAGAGGAATATGAATCCTGAGCTTGAAATCCAGGGTGTTATACTGAGTATGTTCGACGGGCGTACGAATCTTTCAGTGCAGGTGGTTGAAGAGGTCAAGAAATACTTCAGAGAAAAGGTATATACTACAGTAATTCCTAGAAATGTAAGACTGGCAGAAGCACCTAGTTATGGTATGCCTGTAATACAGTATGACCCTAAATCATCGGGTGCCATAGCATATATGGAATTTGCAGACGAATTTTTGAGCGGCGAGGAGGAAGAATAGATGGCGGCACCGAAAAAACAGAGAGGTCTGGGAAAGGGCCTTGATGCACTTTTCGGCGATGCAGAAGTGACCTTGAGAGCTAAAACAGATAAGAAAGAAGAACATGATCAGGTTAAGGCAGAGGAAGCAGAAGCAAAGGTCGAAGACAAAGAAGTATCATCAGGCGGGATAGCGTATATAGATATAAATGATATCAAACCTAATTCCACCCAGCCTAGAAAGATATTTGATGAAGAGAAGCTGCAGGAGCTGGCATCTTCGATAGAAGAACACGGTCTTATCCAGCCTGTTGTACTCAGAAAGGTAAACAAAGGCTATGAGATCGTAGCAGGTGAGAGAAGATGGAGAGCTGCCAGAATGATAGGTATAAAGGAGCTGCCATGTATCGTCAGAGAGCTTACTGATGAGGAAAACATGCTTCTTGCTATCATTGAAAATATGCAGCGAGAGGATCTGAATCCAATAGAAGAGGCAGAGGGCATAAGTCAGATGATGGAGACTTACGGTCTCACCCAGGAACAGGTGTCAAAGAGCCTGGGCAAGAGCAGACCGTATATAGCAAACAGTTTGAGACTTCTGAAGATAGCTGACAAGGTGAAACAGTATGTGATAAATGGTGATCTGTCATCGGGACATGCGAGAGCACTTGCTGCTATAGCGGATGAAGCACGGCAGACAGCACTCGCAGATATCGCAGTAAAGCAGGGGCTTTCCGTCAGAGAGATAGAGAAACTGGCAAAGCAGAACAAGAATACTGCGAAACCAAAGCCGCGTGTGAAGTCAAAGAATGCAGACGTCATACGCGTTGAAGAAGATCTCAAGGAAGTCCTGGGGACAAAAGTAAACCTCAATCAGAAGGGCAAAAAAGGCAAAATAGAGATAGAGTTTTACAGCAGAGAAGACCTCGAAAGATTGATAGAACTGTTGAAAACACTAAGTTAGAAGAAATTGTTTCATGTGAAACATATGAAGCATTATGAGTGTGAGTGCTGATACAGTCATGAGTATGTGAAAGGCAGCAGATCAGAATAGAATCATAAGTAATATGGATCAGATAGAATTAAATAGAAATCTTAAAGAAGTAATAAAGCAGGCACAGGATATAGGCATTCCTGTGCCTGCTGATATATGTGAAGAAGTTGATATAAATCCTCGTCCGAAAAAGAGATACGGGTGCTGCAGGCTGAAGGATGGAGTATACTATATAGAGGTAAGCAAATTCATACTGAACTGCGACCCTGAGAAAATAAGAGGTGTTATAGCACATGAGGTGCTCCATGCATGCAGGGGATGTTACAATCATGGCAATATATGGAAAAAATATGCAGCTATGTTGAATTCAGCCTATGGATATAATATAAAGCGCACGTCATCGAATGAAGAAATGGGACTCGCCGATGCCGATGGAAGCAGAGACAGTGCTGCCGGCAGGAAAACCGGCCCTTCATCCGGCAGGGCAAAGTACATTATCAGATGCAGGAAATGCGGCAGGGAGTATCCACGACAGCGCTGCAGCCCTGTCGTGAAAAATCCGAAAGCATACAGATGCAGGTGCGGGGGCAGACTGACGGTCTTTGAGATCCGCAGAACTGCAGATCTTTGCATGAAGACAACTTAAAATAAATTAAAAAGCAGCTTAAATAAATACGTGATGCTCTCCGGCTGAGAATACTTAGAATTCTAAACTCAGCAAACTAGTAATGCTTTAGACCCTTGAATAATAATATACATCTCATATAATGGATATAGAAAGTGTTACAAAATACAAATGGAGGAATCATGAATTTATTAAAAGACTATGTGACCGATATCAGAAACGAGTTTAAAGGCTATAACGGCAAACGGTTTTCAAAGGACCTGATGGCAGGCATCACCGTTGCGGCCGTTGCTCTGCCGCTTGCTCTGGCATTTGGTGTCAGCTCGGGGGCGACTGCAGCCGCGGGTCTGGTAACGGCCATCATAGGGGGCATCATCATCAGCATCTTTTCAGGAGCGTCGTTTCAGATATCAGGACCGACAGGGGCAATGACCGCGATACTGGTAACGCTCGCAGCGAAATACGGGATGCAGGGAATACTGACAGCAAGTTTTTTTGCCGGGATCATACTCATATTAGCCGGGATACTGAAGCTCGGAAGGATGATATATTACATACCGTCATCGGTAATAACCGGGTTCACATCGGGTATCGCGATCATCATCGCACTCGGACAGCTCGATAATTTCTTCGGTGTAAAATCGCACGGAAGTCTGGCGATCACAAAATTCATATCTTATTTCACACAGGGTTTCCATCCCGATATACCGACGATGTGCATCGGACTGGCAGTTATCCTGATAATGGTCATCTGGCCGAAAAAGCTCAATGACAAAGTGCCGTCATCGCTGGCAGCACTCATAATCGTGCTTATCGCAAACTGTTTTCTCAAGCTTGACGTGGCGATGGTAGGGGATATACCCAAGTCGCTGTTTCTGGATGACAGACTGTCGATCGCAGGTATCGATTTTACGAAGTTCTGGGATCTGTTTGTTCCGGCGCTTTCGATAGCTGCGCTGGCATGATAGAGAGTCTGCTCTGCGGAGCATCTGCAGGAAAAATGAAGAATGAAGAACTCAATGCTGACAGAGAGCTGATCGCACAGGGAATAGGCAATATAGTGATACCATTTTTCGGAGGAGTGCCTGCAACGGCTGCGATAGCGAGAACGAGCGTTGCGATAAAGGCAGGCTGTGAGACGAGACTCACAGGTGTGATGCATGCCGGAATACTGCTGCTTTCCATGTTCGT
>CAVEWO010000002.1:0-20554 GCA_963619345.1 Bacteroidaceae bacterium | reverse complement strand
GAAGGAAAGAAATGGCTATGCACGTAGTACTGGTTGAACCGGAGATTCCGCCTAACACAGGCAATATAGCGAGAAGCTGCGCGGCGACGGGCACTGTTCTGCACCTTGTGAAACCGCTGGGGTTTTCCATAGATGACAAGAGCCTCAAGAGGGCAGGACTTGATTACTGGCCGTTCGTAAAGCTGCAGGTCCACGAAAGTCTGGACGAGTTCATGGCAGAGTACGGGAACAGAGAGAGAAGGATATTCCTGGCAACGACAAAAGGCGGACGCATATATACAGATGTAAAATTTCAGGATGAAGACATGATCCTGTTTGGAAGGGAGACGGCAGGGCTGCCGCGTCCTTTTATAGAAGAACACAAAGAAAATGCGATAAGGATACCGATGAGCAGAGACACCAGGCTCAGATCGCTCAACCTGGCGAATTCAGTGAACATCATTCTTTTCGAAGCCCTAAGGCAGCTGGGTTTCCCGGAACTTAAATAATGAAATCAAAATTTACGGGGTAGGCACTGACAAAAAAACAGCGATATGCTATAATATAGACCGAGGTATTTAAAAGATGAGTATGAGACTTGGTTATGATTTAAAAATTGAGCAGTCTCAAAAGTTGGTAATGACTCCTGAGCTTATACAGGCGATCCAGATACTGCAGTTTAATACACAGGAACTCGATTCGTATGTGCAGGAGCAACTTTTGGCGAATCCTGTCCTTGAACAGGCACATGGAGATGCACCAGAGAATCCCGGACGTGACAGCAGTGAAAACAGCACTGCCGAGCGTCAGGAAGAACCGCTGATGGACAAGAGGGAAAGTGCATCCAGCCGCAAGGACGATGATTTTGACTGGAAAGAATACATAAAAGACAGGCAGTATGATGATATAAGCTACAGGCAGTGGGAAGACCGCAGCGGTGAAGAAAAGGAGAATGCGTACGAGCAGTACACTTCTTCGGATTTTACGTTGCCGGAACATCTGCTGTTCCAGCTTCAGCTCGCATACAGCAAAAAGGCATGTCTTAAAGTAGGCAAATACATAATAGAGTCTCTTGATGAAAACGGTTATATGACTTCTACCGTACAGGAGATCGCAAAAGCGACAGATACTCCGGAGGAAAAAGTCGAAGAGGTCTTGTCTGTGATACACGGATTCGATCCGATCGGCGTGGGTGCCAGAAATCTTGCGGAATGTCTGATAATACAGCTCAGACAGACGGGGCAGCTTACGGATGTTTTTGAAAAAGTGATCAATGAACATCTCGAAGAACTGGCAAACAGCAGATTCGGAGTTATTGCAAAGGATATGGGCATTTCTCCGCAGAATGTGCAGGAGATGAGTGACATTATTCGTACGCTCGAGCCGAAACCCGGCAGGCTTTTCGCATCACAGGGCGATACCAAGTATATCGTGCCGGATGTCATAGTCGAACGGGTGGATGATGAGTATGTGGTGACTGTCAACGAAAACAGCGTGCCGCGTCTCATGGTGAGCTCATATTACAGTAAACTGATGCATCAGGCAGAGAAAGATGACAAGCTTTCGGAATACCTTTCCAACAGAGTGAATTCCGCAATGTGGCTGATCAAGAGCATAGAGCAGAGAAAACAGACGATATATAATGTAGTAACAGCGGTAGTCAAACATCAGAAGGAGTTTCTGGATAAAGGAAGCAAATATCTGAAGACGCTGACACTGAAAGATATAGCGGAAGAGCTGGGAATACATGAATCCACGGTGTCGCGTTCCATAAACGGTAAATATCTGCAGTGTCCGAAAGGTGTGTTCGAAATAAAGTATTTCTTCTCTGCAGGCGTGTCAGGCAGCGATGGAGAAGGTATATCGTCCAACAGTATAAAAGAATTCATAAAAGAGATCGTTGATAGTGAGGATTCGAAATCTCCGTACAGCGACCAGGCTATGGTCAAGATGCTTGAAGACAAAGGCATCAGTATTTCCAGAAGGACCGTGGCAAAATACAGGGATGAGCTGAATATACTATCCTCATCCAAGCGAAGACGTTATTGATCTTTGAAAGATTGATATAAATGAATTAAATTTAGTGGTATTTTTAGGAGGAATTTAAAAATGGCAATTAAAATCGGAATAAGCGGCTTTGGTCGTATTTCGCGTGTGGTTATTCGCGCAGCAATGGACATGCCTGAGATCGAGATTGCAGGTATCAATGTTCGTAACGCTGACAAAGAATACATGGTATACATGCTGAAGTACGATACAGTATTTGGACGTTTTCCGAAAGAGCTTGGGGTATACGATGACGGATTGATCATTGATGGAAAGAAGATCCCTGTTTACAGCGAAAGCGATGCTTCAAATATCCCTTGGGATGCATGCGGTGCAGAGTACATCGTTGAAGGAACAGGTGCATATAACACTACGGAAAAGGCAATGGTGCATATAAACCAGGGCGCAAAGAAGGTAATTATTACAGCGCCTGCAAAGGATAAGACTACGCCTACTTTCGTTATGGGTGTAAACCATAAAGAATATACAAAAGATATGACGATCGTTTCAAACGCTTCATGCACTACTAACTGCCTGGCACCTCTGGCAAAAGTAATCGAAGACAACTGGGGCATCGAACAGGGTCTTATGTCGACTATCCATGCAGCAACAGCAAAGCAGAAGGTCGTTGATGCGCGTTCGCAGAAAGACTGGAGAACAGGAAGATCGGCATTCGGCAACATCATTCCTACAAGCACAGGAGCTGCAAAGGCTGTAGGTCTGGTTATCCCGTCGATGGTAGGAAAGATGACAGGTATCGCATACCGTGTTCCTACTAATGATGTTTCGGTCATCGACCTTAACATACAGCTGAAAAAATCAGCAAGTTATGAAGAAATCTGCAGAAAGGTGAAGGAAGCATCTGAAGGCGCTATGAAGGGTATCATCGAGTATGTTGACGATGAGGTGGTTTCGAGCGATTTCATCGGCGATCCGCACACTTCTATATTTGACGCAAGAGAAGGTATCCAGCTTAACGACAAGTTCTTCAAGCTGATCGCGTTCTATGACAACGAATACGGTTATTCCACAAAGGTTCTTGAGCTTATCAAGCATATGTACAGCGTGGATAATGCATAATAAATAAATAATATGATATCAAATCGACAGCCGACATTTTGTGCCGGCTGTCGGTCGTTGAAGTTGAAGCTGCCGGAGTGGAAAAGGAAGGTTTTCAAATGAAAAAAACTGTTAAAGATATTGATGTTTCAGGTAAACGAGTGCTTGTAAGATGCGATTTCAATGTACCGATGAAGGACGGTGTGATAACAGACGATATAAGGATAACGTCTGCATTGCCGACCGTAAAATACCTGATAGAGAATGATGCAAAAGTCATACTGATGTCTCATATGGGCAGGCCAAAAGGAGAACCAAAGCCTGAGTTTTCTCTTAAACCAGTAGCTGACAGACTGGCACAGCTTCTCGGTACAGATGTTGTTTTCGCAGCGTCTGATGCCGTAGTTGACGACAGTGTCCGCGCAAAGGCAGAAACACTGAAGACAGGGCAGGTAATGCTGCTTGAAAATGTCAGATACAGAAAAGAGGAGACAAAAAATGAGGAACCGTTCACGGGAGAGCTCGCATCGCTTGGAGATATATTCGTAAACGATGCTTTCGGCACAGCACACAGAGCTCACTGTTCGACTGCCGGCATCGCAAAATATCTGCCAAGCGTATCGGGATTCCTGATCGAAAAGGAGGTCAAGTTCCTCGGCGACGCTCTGGAAGATCCGCAGAGACCTTTCCTTGCCATCATGGGGGGCGCAAAAGTCGGAGACAAGATACCTGTAATAGAAAATCTGCTCAAGAAAGTGGATTCACTTATAATCGGAGGAGGAATGAGCTACACATTCTTCAAGGCTATGGGATATGAGATCGGTAAGTCGATCCTCGACGAGGAAAGCATCGACCTGGCGAAGGAACTCTTGAAAAAAGCCGAGGATGCAGGAGTAAAACTGCTGCTTCCTGTAGACACCGTGTGCACAAGAGAATTCGACAATGACAGTGAGAGCGGAGTGTTTGACAGAGACAGTATCCCTGCCGATATGATGGGCATGGATATCGGTCCTAAAACAGTAGAACTTTACAAGACTGCGATTGCAGAAGCGAAGACTGTAGTCTGGAACGGCCCTGCAGGCGTGTTCGAAATGCCGAATTTCGCATCAGGAACAAAAGCCATAGCAGAAGCTCTTGCGTCAAGCAGTGCTGTTACGATAATCGGAGGCGGTGATTCGGCAGCAGCTGTAGAGCAGTTCGGTCTTGCAGATAAAATGACACATATTTCAACAGGGGGCGGAGCTTCACTCGAGTTTCTCGAGGGGAAAGATCTGCCGGGGATATCATGTTTGGAGGAAAAGTAATGAGAATACCGTTCATCGCAGGAAACTGGAAAATGTTCAAGACAAAGAAAGAAGCGCTTGAATTTGCAGAAGAGTTCAGAGAGCTATACAAAGACACCGACGTCCAGACTGCGATCTGTGCCCCTTTTACAAATCTGGAGGCACTGGTCGAGGAGTTTAAAGGCACAAACATAAAGGTCGGTGCCCAGAACATGCATTTTGCAGATGATGGGGCGTATACCGGAGAAATATCGATGGCTATGCTCGAAGAGATCGGTGTGGATTTCTGCATAATAGGTCATTCGGAAAGAAGACAGTATTTCGGAGAGACCGATGAGACTGTGAATCTTAAGCTGAAGAAGCTGCTCACAGGAAGTATCAGACCTATCATGTGCGTAGGCGAGAGCCTTGAGGAACGTGATGCAGGAGAGGCTTTCGGCAGAGTAAAGTCGCAGCTCGAGCTTGGTCTGGCGGATATAGCAGGCGCAGATGCCGCAAAGATCGTCATCGCATATGAGCCTATATGGGCTATAGGTACAGGCAGAACAGCGACACCGGAGCAGGCAGAGGAAATGTGCGCCTTTATAAGAAGCACGCTGATTGAACTTTACGATGAGGAGACTGCCGATCAGGTGATCATACAGTACGGCGGAAGCGTAAAGCCTGCAAATGCAACGGAAATCATGAATATGGATGAGATCGACGGAGCTCTCGTAGGCGGAGCAAGCCTGAAAGCTAAAGATTTCATGGAGATAATAGATTTTTAGAGTATCAGAAAGATAACAGGGAGGTAAGAAACATGGCTTATATCGAAGACGTGATAGCAAGAGAAGTCCTGGATTCAAGAGGGAATCCTACAGTAGAAGTTGAAGTTATGCTTGGAGACGGCAGCGTGGGCAGGGCGATCGTTCCTTCGGGAGCATCGACAGGTGTTCACGAAGCAGTAGAGCTCAGAGACGGGGATAAAGCGAGATATCTCGGCAAAGGTACACTGAAGGCAGTGGACAATGTGAACGGCATCATAGCAGATGAGATCCTCGGATGGGATGCATTCGACCAGGTAGGTCTTGACAACATGTTAATAGCTCTGGACGGAACTCCTAATAAAGGAAAGCTCGGAGCAAACGCTATACTCGGAGTATCTATGGCAGTTGCAAGAGCTGCAGCAGAATCACTGGGACTGCCGCTTTTCCAGTATCTCGGAGGAGTAAACGGCAAGGTTCTCCCTACACCTATGATGAATATCCTCAACGGTGGTTCACATGCAGACAATACAGTGGACATCCAGGAATTCATGATTATGCCTGTAGGCGCAGCATCTTTTAGGGAAGCACTGAGAATGGGCGCTGAAGTTTTCCATAACCTCAAGAGCGTGCTCAAGGGCAAGGGACTCAATACTGCAGTAGGCGATGAAGGCGGATTCGCACCGAACCTTGCTACTAATGAAGAAGCTATACAGGTAATAATCGAAGCTATCGAAAAAGCAGGCTACAAGCCGGGAGAGGATGTAAAGATCGCGCTCGACGTTGCAGCAAGCGAGTTCTACGATGCTGAAAAAGATATATACAACCTCACAGGAGAAGGCGTGAGCAGAACTGCGGAAGAAATGGTCGCATATTATGAAATGCTTTGCAGCAAATATCCTGTGATCTCGATCGAAGACGGTCTGGCAGAAGACGACTGGAAAGGCTGGGCACATCTTACAGAAAAGCTTGGAGACAAGATCCAGCTCGTTGGAGACGACCTTTTCGTAACAAACACTGAAAGACTTGCACAGGGTATCGAAAAGGGCATAGCAAACTCGATACTGATCAAAGTAAATCAGATCGGAACGCTTACAGAGACATTCGATGCTATCGAAATGGCAAAGAAGGCAGGCTATACCGCAGTAGTTTCGCACAGAAGCGGGGAGACAGAAGACACTACTATCGCAGATATCGTTGTAGGACTGAACGCAGGTCAGATAAAGACTGGTTCATTATCGAGAACAGACAGGATCGCGAAGTACAACCAGCTTCTGAGAATAGAAGAACTGCTTGATACTTCCGCACAGTATGCAGGAAAGAACGCATTCTACAATATCAGCAAAAAATAGCATATGCAGGTATCAAAATCATTGATTTTTTGCAGGCACTGTGATACACTCAAATGGTTAGTATACGAGGAGGATCAAAAATGGGAATAGCTCTGAAAATAGTGCTTGCAATAGCAAGTGTGATTTTAATAATAACGATTCTGCTGCAGTCGAGCAACAGTGACGGTTTGTCTGGTTCGATAGGCGGGGGAGCTGAACAGCTTTTCGGCAAGAGAAAGAGCCAGGGTTATGATGCTATCTTAAGCAAGATATCGGCAGTCACAGCAGTTTTGTTTATTTTGCTTTCACTTGTTCTCGTAGCCATAGAGTAAGGCATGGCGCGTGAATATATAATTTTTGTTTTCAATTATTAATTTTAATAATTCGTGCTTTTGCATGCTTGTATAAGAGGTGTCTATGACGCCTCTTATACGTGTAAGGTGCTGGAGTACGAGGGGGAGGTATCATCAAAATGAACGTTATTGCAATTATTTCCGTAATTGCAGCGGCAATCGGACTTGTTGTTGCGGTCGGTCTGGCTTCATGGATAGCTAAGGCTGAAGAAGGAAATGACAGAATGAAGGAAATCGCCGGATACATAAGAGAAGGCGCTATGGCATTCCTTACCAGAGAGTACAAGATCATGGCGATCGTAATCGTCGTTCTGGCTCTTCTCATAGGGTTTGGTCTGCAGAGTGTAACTACAGCTGTTCTTTATGTAGTAGGAGCACTGCTGTCAGTGCTGGCGGGATTCTTCGGAATGAAGGTCGCTACACTCGGTAACGTAAGAACTGCAAATGCAGCTCAGCAATCGGGCATGAACAAAGCACTCAAGATTGCATTCAGATCAGGAGCTGTAATGGGACTGGCTGTATCAGGTCTCGGACTTTTAGGGCTTGGCGTTGTTATCTGTGTACTTGATCTCGCTACAGTAACTGAATGCATCACCGGATTCGGTTTCGGTGCATCATCGATGGCACTGTTCGGACGTGTAGGCGGCGGTATATATACTAAGGCTGCAGATGTTGGTGCAGACCTTGTAGGTAAGGTAGAAGCAGGTATTCCTGAAGACGATCCTAGAAACCCTGCGGTTATCGCCGATAACGTAGGCGACAACGTAGGCGACGTTGCAGGTATGGGTTCAGACCTGTTCGAATCATATGTTGGATCGATCATTTCAGCAGTTACGCTTGCAGCTGTAGCTGCAACAAACTCAGGAGGTTTGTTCAATGATACTACCGCTGCAGTTTTCCCGCTTATTCTTTCAGGTATAGGCATTCTGGCATCAGTTATCGGTATATTCATGGTAAGAGGCAAGGAAGGTAAAAATCCTGCAAATGCTCTTAATATGGGTACATATGTAGCTAGTATCATCGTTATAATCGCAACTATCATCCTGTCAAAGGTAATGCTTGGATCGTTCAACTATGCGATCGCGATCATTGCAGGTCTGGTAGTCGGCGTTGCTATCGGTAAGATCACAGAGGTCTACACTTCTGGAGATTACAAATCAGTTAAGAAGATCGCGGAACAGTCACAGACTGGTTCTGCAACTACTATTATAAGCGGTCTCGGCGTTGGTATGATGTCGACATTATGGCCGATTATCTGTATCGCAGTAGGTATATTCGTTGCTTATTACACAGCTGGAATGTATGGAATTGCACTTGCAGCAGTAGGTATGCTTTCGACTACAGGCATGACTGTAGCGGTAGATGCTTACGGTCCTGTATCTGACAATGCCGGTGGTATCGCAGAAATGTCGGAACTGCCTGACAGCGTAAGAGAGATCACTGATAAGCTTGACTCGGTAGGTAATACTACAGCAGCTATTGGTAAAGGATTCGCTATCGGTTCGGCAGCGCTTACAGCTCTGGCACTGTTCGCATCATATGCAGAGGTCACAAGCCTGGAGTCAGTGGATTTGCTCGATCCGTTAGTAGTTATAGGTCTGTTCATCGGAGCAATGCTTCCGTTCCTGTTCTCGGCGTTCACTATGAATTCAGTGGGAAAAGCTGCTAATCAGATGATTGAAGAAGTAAGAAGACAGTTCAGAACAGACAAGGGCATACTTGAAGGAACTTCAACACCGGATTATGCACACTGCGTTGATATTTCAACTCAGGCTGCTCTGAAGGAAATGATCGTTCCTGGCCTCATGGCTGTACTTGCACCTCTGATTGTAGGTATCGTATTAGGACCTGCATCACTTGGCGGAATGCTGGGCGGAGCTTTATCTTCAGGCGTTCTCATAGCTCTCATGATGGCTAATGCCGGCGGAGCGTGGGATAATGCTAAGAAATACATAGAAGAAGGTCATTTTGGCGGCAAGGGCTCAGCCCCTCACAAGGCTGCAGTTGTCGGAGATACAGTAGGAGATCCGTTCAAGGATACATCAGGTCCTTCGATAAACATCCTTATCAAGTTGATGACTATCGTATCACTGGTATTCGCACCACTGTTTGTACAGATAGGCGGTCTTCTCACTTCACTGTTCTAGTTAGAACTGATGGATTAAATAAGGACAAGCATTACAGCTGCCTGCATATGCAGGCAGCTGTTTTTGTTTCATGACCCATAGAAATATATGGGAATGTAATGACGCTATATGTTGAAATGCTGTAAAAACTCTGGCTGGCGTCAATTTGCAAGATATGGAGGTTTCACATACTGATCACTGAAAATTAACAAGCACATAATATTTATCAATTAATTAGTACCCGTAACATATACTTATAAAATATGGTGTGATATATTCAAGTTGTAACTAATTGAGTCGGCAGCAAAGCTGATATTGAATGGTGATGAATTATGAAAAAACTTAAAGAAACTATAAATAAGCAGAAAACTGAAGAAAAACAGGTGCCGGCTCCGAAGAAGAAGCCGGGTAAAGGCAGCATGGCGTATTACATGCCGGTCGTTACAGATCGTCAGGAAGCCATTGATGCCAAGCTTAAAAAGCTTCAGGGCAGTTTCTTTGGAAAACCTGTGAATAAAGTTGATGTAGGAACTGTAAGAGATGTCTGGGTGCCGTATGGATATTTCGTATATGAATATGAAGTAGGAGGCAGGGGACTGTTAAAGGCCAAACGCAGTGGACAGGTGCATATAATATGCGACCTTAATGAAAGGCACTGTATGCAGTACGATGAGAAGGAGAGCGGAGATCTTCCACTCGAGCGAAAAGACTTTGCAGAGGACGACTGGACGATAATCAAAAGTGAAATGTCGGAAAGAAAGTCTACTGAATTTGTTGAGGAATTTATACAGATGAAGGTCATGTACAAGACGTTCGGGCGCAGAGGAACGATAAAACCTGTGAAGAATATAATATTCCTCAGACCTGCAGTTGAACTAGAAGTGTTTTTCAGAGGAGTGAACAGGAATATCAGGTATGCATATCTCGATTCATACGGAGTCAAGAGTGAGCACATCCTGGGGCTGAAATACAGGCTGACTCACTGATGCTAATGCAGTCTGGTACTGCGGAGCGAGCATGATACATGTTGATAATAAATTTATATTCACACTATACATTTATTTACATTACTGAATTATTTAATTAATTATGAATGGAGGGAAAAGGTAATGGTTGATATTCAAAGTATGTGGTCCGGACTGGACACGGCTCTGATACTGCTGTATTTTGCTGGTATCATTGCTGTAGGTGTCCTTATGAGAGGGAAGGCGGGCAAGAGCATGAAAAGCTTTTTCGTTGCCTCAAGGCGTCTCACGATACCTATTCTGATCGGTGTGGGAGCTGCCAGCTGGGAGGATTCCTGGTCGATAGTAGGTGCAGCAGAATGCGGAACGACAATGGGTGTATGCATCCTGTTTTTCTATCTGATACCGACGACTATCATGAAGCTTCCCCTTGCACTGTGGATCGGTCCTCGTGTTAGAGAGAAATTCCCTGACTGGGTCGTTACGATGCCGGATTTAATGTCATATCTGTATGACAACAAGACAAAGTTTGTAGTTGCACTGGGAATACTTCCCCAGATGTTCTATGATTCGGCTCTGTTAGTAGCTGGCGGACAGGTAATTGCGTATGTTACAGGCATAAACATGTGGCTGTCATTTGTAATACTCGGACTTATATGTATCGTTTATACTTCGCTTTCAGGTTTATGGGGACTTGCTCTCACAGACATGATACAGTTCGTTATCATGACTGTTGCAGCAGGTACACTTTGTCTGGGGATATATAACTACTATGGAGGCTTTGGTCCTGTGTTTGATCAGGCGGCAGCAGTAAACCCTGATTTTGTAACGATAAGCGGAGGAAATAATGCAATGGAAATAGCTGCATGGCTGGTAAGTGCGGTGGCGATATATGCGAATGCACAGTCTTATCAGCGATTTGAATCTGCAAGATCCGCTGCAGACCTCAAGGTGGCATATTCATTCATTATACTGTTCGGTCAGTTCTTCATGTCAATAAACGTTTTCGCAGGAATGGCTGCACTGACAATGTTCCCGGATCTTGCTGCCGAATCACCTTCGGAGGCATTCTGGGCAGTAGTTTTCACGACACTTCCTATAGGACTTAGAGGGCTGTTTGTAGCATCGCTGCTCGCTGCGGTAATGTCTACAGTAAGTGCTGATTATCTGGTTGGCGGGGCTGCGATTTCGCATGATATAGTCAAAGGATTCATAAATAAAAATATGACAGACAAGGGAGATCTTATGGGTACGCGAATAGCTGTATGGGCTATCGGTGTTGCGATGATATTCTGTACATACTTCTGGGAAGGCGGAATCCAGAAAGCATGGTATTATGTAGGAGGGTTTTCTGTAGCAGCATTCATAGTGCCGATGTTGTTCGGACTTTACTACAAGAGAAGGACTCCTGCAGGAGGTTTCTGGAGTATGACTCTCACTATAGTGATGTACATGGTTTGGGAATTTATACTGAAATGCCCTTACGATATACCATCTAGTCTGTTATGCTTTGCATTCAACACAGTAGTTTACCTTGTAGTGTGCAACGCAACTTACGGCAGATATTCCAGGACTAAAGCTAAACTGGACGCAGGCGCATAGGAACAGGAGGTGTAATTATGGAAAAAAAAGGACTTAGCCTTGAAGCAAAACATAAAATGGCGAATATCACTGCTGTCGGCACTGTACTGCTGACCCTGTTTTTCGGAGTGCTGATATACATGCAGTCAGATAAGGTATTGCCTCTGATACTGGGGATCGGGGCACTTATATATGGACCGCTCTGTTTTGTACTCTATCTCATAGAAGTTGCAAGAGGCGTATTCAAGAATGACGAGGATGAAGCAGAGGATACAGAAACTGAGGCAGTTCAGTAGTTAATGCTGAGCATCGGCACAGCCGGGCATATGCATTTAAAAGGATTGGAAAGAGAAAAAAGTTTTGAAGCTGAAGGAGTGAAAGCATGAAAGTAGTATTGGCGCCGGATTCATTCAAGGGGAGTTTGTCTGCGGTCGGCGTTGCAGATGCCATGAAAAGGGGCATAACATCGGTCGACCCGGCAGTTGTCATCTGTGAAGCGCCAATGGCAGACGGCGGAGAAGGAATAACAGATAACATAATCCAGCTCTTCAATGGGCGGACTGAATATCTGGAAGTGACCGGACCTGCAGGAAAGCCGACAAAGGCAAAATATGGAGTGTTTCGTGAGAATACCTGCATTATAGAAGTGGCAGAGACGTCCGGGATAACACTTTTGACTGAGAATGAGTTAAATCCGCTTGAGACGACGACTTTCGGTTTGGGAGAACTGATAAAAGCAGCATTAGATAAAGGCTACAGATCATTTATAATAGGTCTGGGAGGAAGTGCGACAAATGACGGAGGAGCAGGCATGGCTGCAGCTTTAGGCTACAGGCTGCTTGACAAAGACGGCAGAGATATCGCATACGGCGGCGGAGCACTCGGTAAACTGGACAGAATAAATGCGGAAAACGCTGACGCACGTATAGCAGAATCTGAGTTTGTGATCGCATGTGATGTAAAGAACCCTCTTTGCGGCGAAAACGGCGCCAGCAGGATCTTCGGACCGCAGAAAGGCGCGGATGAAGCAACTGTAAAAGTGCTTGACGACAATCTTAAAAATTTTGCAGGAGTTATTAAAGAATGTCTCGGCAAGGATATCGCAGAAGTGCCAGGCTCAGGAGCAGCCGGTGGACTCGGAGGAGGAGCGATAGCTTTCCTTAACGGCAGACTCACTGAGGGAATAACGATAATGACGGAGCTTTCAGAACTGGATCAGAAGATCAAAACAGCAGATCTTGTGTTTACGGGAGAGGGAAAATGCGACGGACAGACGCTGAATGGCAAGACTCCTTATGGAGTGGCCAGAATAGCTCAGAAATACGATGTGCCGGTGATAATGCTTGCAGGCATGGTCGGAAAAGGTGCAGAAGCTCTTTACCAGAACGGTGTGAGTGATATATGCTGCATAAAACCCGATGATGTGACAGTTGAATATTCGCTGAAGCATGCGGACAAGCTTGTGGAAGCAGCATCGGCAAAAGTTTATTCAGAGTTCATTCAGCAGAAAAAATAAAAAAGAAAAACAGAAACAGCATATTAAATAAAAGAACTGGTCACCATGATATCAGGTGATCAGTTTTTTTTGCGCAAAAGATATCGTTCATCATTTTTGGTAATCATGGATGTGCAGGCATAAAATGTTTGAAGATGATGAAAATGAATAATTTGGAAGCTGCTGGTTACTATATTTTAAGCAGTGCCAGCAAATAATATAAAAGAAAACATGAGAGGAGAAGAGCAAATGAAGAAAAACAGTATTTTACTGTCTGCGGTTCTCTGCCTGTCGCTCATGACATTTGCCGCCTGCGGCAGCAGCGATGACAAGAGTATGAATGACGACGGCAACAAGAGTGTAACAGAGGAAACTGTGGACAGAGACAACAGCGGAAAGACAAAGCAGAAAGATGATTCAGTGACACAGGATATGAAAGACGGCACTGAGGACATGAAGGACGGCGCGGAAGACGCTGTCGATGATGTCAAAGATGCCATGGACGGCAATGACACAAATGATTCTTCTGACGACAGAAACAACAGGTAAATTTTAGTATAAAGGGTGGCACAGCCACCTTTTATGCTGTAAAATAAAAATATTACATACGGATCTGCAGTTTTCGGCTGGAGTGTTCACAAGCAGGTTGCGGATCTCAGAAACGGAGGAAGATGCGTGTATGATATCAGGCGCGCATGATATATTATAAATGGCTAAAAAGAAAAAGAGAAAAAACCTTACAGGTATATTAAGCAAGCACAGGCGTGGCTTTGGGTTCGTGACATGTGAAGGCCTTGAAAAAGATGTGTTCATTTCAGCAGACTCCATGGGCGGAGCAATGAATGGAGACAAAGTTGAAGTGGATCTGATACCGGAATATTTCTGGCGTGATTCTCCGGAAGGGATAATCACAAAAGTTCTCAGCAGAGAGATCACAGAGGTTGCAGGGACATTCGAGAAAAGCAAGAAATTCGGATTCGTTGTGCCCGAAGGCAAAAAGCTGAACGAGGATATATTCATAAGAAAAAAATATTTTTCGGGAGCAAAAAAAGGCGATAAAGTCGTGGCGCAGATAATCAGATATCCGGACAGGCATAACAGCGCGGAAGGAAAGATCGTCGAAATAATAAGCAGAGCGGGTCAGCCTGGCGGAGATATCAAAGCGATAGCTAGAAACTACAATATGCGCGAGACTTTCCCGTCAAAGGTAAATGCTGAGGCAAAGGCTGTCAGCCGGAGAAAGATAAGTGATGAAGAACTGAAAAACAGGCGCGATCTTCGCGGAAAAAAAATATTCACGATCGACGGCGCCGACTCGAAGGATTTTGATGATGCGGTATCCATAGAACTGCTGGATACCGGGAATTATCTTCTTGGCGTGCACATTGCCGATGTGGCGCATTATGTAAAGGAGGATGGCCCGCTTGACCATGAAGCTCTTGAAAGAGGCACGAGCGTATACCTGCTCGATCAGGTGATACCGATGCTTCCAAAGTCTCTGTCAAACGGCATCTGCAGTCTGAATCCTCACGAGGACAGGCTGACACTGTCTGTCGATATGGAGATAACAGCAGATGGCACTATGGTTAGACATGAGATCTACGAGAGTGTGATCAATTCTGTCGAACGACTTGTATATGATGATGTATCTGATCTGATCGAAAGGAACGATAGGCGTATCGCAGAAAAATACGCGCATATCAAAGACGAGCTTTTCATGATGCACAATCTGGCGGTCAGGCTTTCAAAGCTCAGACATGACAGGGGAAGCCTTGATTTTGACCTCGACGAAGCATATATCACACTCGATGAAAACGGAATACCGGCAAACATCGGTATAGCGCAGAGGAGAAGTGCCAACAAGCTGATAGAGGAGTTTATGCTCCTCGCCAACGAAACGGTGGCAGAGCATTTTTACTGGATGGAGGTGCCTTTCGTGTACCGAGTGCATGAAAAGCCTGCAGCTGACAAAATTGAGCAGCTCAGGATATTCCTGAAAGGCTTCGGGATCACGCTCAGGGGAAATGCTGACGGAATACATCCGAAAGCGATATCCTCAGTGCTTGACAGCGCCAAGGGTAAACCGGGTGAAGATGTGGTCAATTCTGTGACACTCAGATCGATGCAGAAAGCATTTTACAGCACATCGTGTGAAGGCCATTTCGGCCTTGCGCTCAAGTACTACTGCCACTTTACATCTCCTATAAGAAGATATCCGGATCTGATGATCCATCGAATAATTAAGCAGAGTATCCATGAAGGTCTGAACGAAAAGACGCTGAAACATTTCCGCAAAAAAGCCGGATATGCGGCAGATCAGTCCTCGATTGCCGAAAGAAAAGCTGTTGAGGCGGAGCGCGAGGTGGAAAAACTTAAGAAAGCCGAGTACATCAGCTATCATGTCGGAGAGATATTTGATGGCGTGATCAGCGGAGTGACGGGATTCGGTATATACGTGCAGCTTGAGAACACTGTCGAGGGGCTCGTCAGGATAGATGAACTGCGGGATGATTACTATGATTATCACAAGGAAAAATACGCCCTCGAAGGACGGCGTACGGGAAATATATACCGGCTGGGTGATGAAGTGCGCGTCATTGTGGATCACGTCGATCTTGAAAAGCATGAGATCGATTTTCTGATCGCGGGACATCTGTAGAGGCAGCAGCGCTTATCGATGACAGCGCATCACCGGCTTCATCGATGCATACCGGTTTTGCGGCAACGTCTCCTAGAGACAGCATACCGACGAGTTTAGAGGCTTCCGTTACAGGGAGCCTTCTTATCTGATAGAAAGAAAAAATTAGCGCAGCGTCATGTACGCTCATATCGGGAGATACGGTCACCGGATCGTTGCTCATTATATACGATACAGGCGTGGAAAGCACAGACTCGCTGCTGCCGCTGTTTTCGCATGCCAGCGCGCGCAGCACGATATCGCGGTCAGTTACTATGCCCTTAAGTTGTCCGGTGCTGTCGCATACAGGCATGGAGCCTACGTTATCTTTTTTCATATAAAGCGCGGCTAGCGCTACCGGAGTGTTTTCCGTTATGCAGGTGATGCCGGTGCTCATAAGTTCTTTTACTTTCATGTAAATGCTCCTTTTACTGTTTTTTGTAGTTTCATCTACATTTATTATTTGCCGGCACACTGCGGTTTTATTCTATAGTGTTTTATGTCTATCTGTCGCGTCCCCAGAAATTTTTGCTGAAGAGAATTATTATCGTGAAAAGCTCGAGACGTCCGATTATCATCAGGCAGCTCATGTAAAGCTTGAGCACAGGATGGAATGCTGAGAAATTGCCGAGTGATGCAGTCTCTCCGAAAGCAGTGCCTGTATTGGAAAGCATTGCCAGAGCTGATGTCAGCGTATCATCCAGGCCGAGACCCTGAAATGACAGAACGAACGACGAAAACAGGAAGATACCCATATATGTCACGATGAATGCTGAAATTCCTGATACTACAGGAGCGGGTATGGCGGTTTTTCCGAGTTTTACTGCGACTACTGAACGAGGATGTATCCTCTTGATGCAGCCTCTCCATATCAGCTTGAGCATCACCAGTACGCGCACCACTTTCAGTGAGCCGGATGTCGAAGACGCACAGCCGCCTATGAACATAAGCACCACTAGAACTATCTGGCATGTCGAAGGCCATGTCATATAAGGCGATCTGGTATATCCGGAAGTCGTGCTCATGCTGACTACCTGGAAGAAGGAATCACGGAGTGATGTTCCGAAGCTGGCGCCGGTGGCAGTCATCAGTGCGATGGTGCACACGGCTATGGAAACAGCCATGATGATGAGGAATGCTCTGAGTTCGATATCGTTGAAAAATTCCGCGAATTTTCCTGTTATGAGGTAGTGATAAAGCACGAAATTGAGTGATGAAAGGATGCAGAATACGCCTATCACGATTTCGACATACACGCTGTCGTAGTACGCGATACCTGTAGGGTGGACCATGACGCCTCCTGTACTTATGCTTCCGAGAGTGTTGATGACTGCATCGAAGAGCGGCACTTTGCCGGAAAGCAGCAGCAGGATTATTTCCAGTATCGTGAATGATATATACG
This sequence comes from Bacteroidaceae bacterium, assembly GCA_963619345.1. Lineage (GTDB taxonomy): Bacteria > Bacillota > Clostridia > Peptostreptococcales > Anaerovoracaceae > Lentihominibacter. The sequence continues at coordinate 3,514 of CAVEWO010000002.1, read as the reverse complement.
TTATATACAGTATTTTTGCGGAATCACTCATCCTTACGGTCATTTTTTTAAGTACGGGTCCGGGAGTCTCGGCCTTGGCGATTATCTGTCCGTTTATTCCCAGTGCGGGAAGTATAGAAATGACGAAAAGGAGTATCCCCATACCGCCGAGCCAGTTCGATATCGCTTTCCACAGCAGCAGACCGCCTGAAAGGAATTTTCCGGCGACGACAGAGCAGCCTGTAGTGGTGAATCCTGATGTGGACTCAAAAAGTGCGTCGATATAGTGATCGGCGAATCCTGCGATATAGTACGGGAAAGCTCCTACGACAGAAGCCACTATCCAGCAGGATGCGACTACTATATAGCCTTCTCTGGCTCTGAATTTTATCTTTTGCGATTTTATGAGCAGTGTGATCAGAAGTCCGAAGATCACAGAAGCGGGGCAGCATATCCTGAAAGCGTGAACAGCATCTGTGTCGCTCGTTTTTTCAGAATAGATCCATGGTATGATCATGGAGATGCCGAGAATCAGGATTATGATGCCCATTATTTTTGCTATTGCTTTGTAGTTAAGTGTTAATTTTGACATTTAAGTTCTCCAGTCAGTCGTTATCAGCGATCAGGGTTCCAGAATCTAGGAGTCAGTATGATGAACATTGTGTAAAGTTCCAGTCTTCCGGCAAGCATGTAGACCGATAACAGATACTTTGACAGTATAGAAAGTCCGCCGAAGTTGTCGACAGGTCCCACTGCGCCGAATCCCGGACCGATATTACCCAGACATGTGATGACTGAAGAAAAACACGTCATCATGTCTGCGTTTTCAAATGAAACTATAAACGCGCCGGCAAATACCATCGCAAGATACAGGAAAAAATGATTTACGATCGCCGAAACGGCGTCGCCGGGCATGTTTTTTCCATTAAGTTTGACAGATTCTACGATATTGGGATGCAGACGTGTAGATATCCCGCGGCGTATGAGTTTCAGCAGCACGAGTATCCTCACAACTTTCATGCCGCCGCCGGTGGACGATGAACATCCGCCGATGAACATGAGCATCAGCAGCACCATCTGGCAGGCTATCGGCCAGGTCTCGTAATCGGCGGTAATGAACCCGGTCGTAGTCAGGATCGAAGAAACCTGGAAAACCGAGTCGCTGAAAGCCGGCAGTGCATCGTCATACTGTCCGCTGATGAGCAGCGCTGCAAAGATAAATATGGATGCGGCTGCGAATACGAATACATACAGTTTGAACTCGGAATCATGCGTAAACGTCTTCAGGCCGTGCTTTAGCGACAGATAGTAGAGATTGAAATTGACACCGCACAGGAACATGAATGCAGTGACCACTAGCCTGAGATAGGTGCTGTCAAAGTGTCCAAGGCTGTCGGAGTAGTTTGACAGTCCGCCTGTACCTACTGAGCCGAACGATGTTATAAGTGAATCATAAAGACTCATGCCACCCAGCACGAGCATTATCGTTTCTAATATTGTAAATAAAAGATAGATGATATAGAGCGTCTTTGCAGTGTCGGACATCTTGGGCGTCACCTTGTCGAGTGAAGGGCCCGGAGCCTCAGATACTGCGATGTTCTGGCCGCTTATACCAAGCGACGGCATCAGAGCGATCGCAAAGATCAGGATACCCATACCTCCGATCCAGTGTGTGAAAGAACGCCAGAAAAGTATGCCTTTCGGCAGCAGCTCCGGTTCTGCCAGCACTGTGGAGCCTGTTGTAGAGAAACCCGAACACGACTCAAAGAATGCGTCTGCAAAGCGCGGGATGCTCTCTGTGATGACGAACGGCACTGCGCCGAGGATCGCTGATATCAGCCAGCATAATGTGACTATCAGAAAGCCGTCTCTTACTTTTAGATGCTGCATCCTGTATTGGCACACCTTCATCAGAAGGATGCCTAGGGCGCCGGAGATGAGCATAGTGAGAAGAAACGGCATATATATCGATGAGTCATCATATATAAATGAAACGATGACCGACGGAAGCATAGAAAGGCTGATAACAGCCATTACTATGCCTATTATCCTGAATACTGAACTTAGATTTAAATTCATAAAACCACCCGTCTCTTATCGCCTGAAGAATCCTAGCTTGCCTGTGTCTTTGAGCAGACTTTCCGTGATGACTCTGTCTCTCAGAAGGCTCAGGAGGATTATCCTGTCATCTTCATGTATTTCCGTATCGCCGTTAGGTATGATCACTTCACTGCCTCTGTGTATAGCTGCGATGATGATACCGTCATGAAGATCCAGCTCCGATATAGGAGTATCCAGTATATTCATGTGTGGAGTAGCTATTATTTCCATAAGCTCAGCCTGTCCTTCGATGAGCTGTGAAGACAGTATCTTTTTTGAACCCTGTACGAAATGCAGGATGTTGCTGGTCGTTATGTCCAGCGGATTCAATGCCATATCTATACCCATGCGTGATATTATTTCCGCATAGCTTGTCCTGCTGACCTTTGCGATAACATCATCAACGCCGTGCTGTTTGGCTGTGAGCGCTAGCAGCAGGTTATCCTCATCAAATCCGGTAGCAGTCACGACTGCATCCATCATGTCGAGGTTTTCCTCCTCGAGAAGTGTCAGGTCAGTCGCATCACCGTGAAGTATCATTACGTCTTCGAGGTGAGCGGACAGATAGTGGCACCTTTCCTTCTGCAGTTCGATGATCTTTACTGCGGCACCGAATTCGGAGAGCATTTCAGCGAGGTAAAACCCTGTCTTACCCCCGCCTATTATCATCACCTTCTGCAGATCGGTATATTTGCCGCGCTCGTGGACCTTCGAATTGAGAGCCAGTATAGGGCCTTTTTCACCGATGACATATACGAAATCCTCGGGTTCTATAACTTCTTTTCCGTGAGGGATTATGACTTTTCCCTTTCTGGAAATCGCAACAACCAGCATATCGGGGAGTATCTTAGTTATATCTTTCATGGATTTGCCGATCAGTTTAGGATATCGATCCACAGAGAATTCCACGAGCGATACTTTTCCCGATGAAAAGATACCGTTGCTGAGGGTATATTTTTCCGCAAGATATTTGTAGATCTCCACCGTGATGCCCTGGTCGGGGTTTACGAGGTGGTCTATATCCAGTGCTTCTTTTATAAAATTGATCTGCTGCATATGCTCCGGATCACGTATTCTTGCGACAACTTTGCTGCAGCCGAGTTTTTTTGCAAATGAGGCAATCACAAGATTGGCTTCATCGTCACCTGTTACGGCGATGAGAAAGTCATACGAATCAATATGAAGCTGTTTCAGTAATTTGATTTCTTTGGCGTTTCCGTTGATGGTCATGACGTCCATCTGTGAACTGATCTTCTGAAGGACAGAATCTTCAGAGTCTATGATCGTAACCGAGTGGTCGCCGCCCAGCAGAGCCTTTGCAACATTGATTCCCAGCTTGCCGGCACCGACTATAACTATTTTCATAAATTCTCCTTATTTGTATCCATATTTCGGAACGTACTGTATACAGCAGTTTTGCACCATACATGAGCTT
>CAVEWO010000001.1:0-21582 GCA_963619345.1 Bacteroidaceae bacterium | reverse complement strand
CTCAAAGAGAGACGAGATCTCAAGACAGGTGACAGGCGACAGCGTACTGATCGGAACGCTGCAGAGGACGAGGCTAAGCCAGCTCAAAGCGCTGCTGATCGTCGGTGCGAATGAAGGCGTGCTGCCATTGAGCAGGAGCGATGAAGGGCTTCTGAGCGAGCGTGAAAAAGAGATCCTGCAGTCGATGGAGCTTGAGATCTCAAAGAGAGACGAGATCTCAAGACAGGAGGAGCAGCTGGCGATATACAGGGCGCTGTGGCTTCCGGAGGAAAGGTTGTACGTGAGCTGCTGCGGAGTCGATGAGAAAGGCGAGGAGTGCAGACCGTCAGAGGTTTTTACGGTATTGAAAGCTTTTGCAGAGAAAAAGCATGCGGTAGAGGCAGAGCGCAGCGGTATCGCCGAGTTGGATCCCGAAGTTGCTGATGGAGCAGATCCTGAAATGGCTGTCAAAATGACTGGCGAGGGATTCGTGTCTGCGAATAGTCCATCGGTGTTTGGCGATCTGGGAGCGCGCGGCAGCTTTGCAGAACTGATAACTGCGCCGAAAGGCACGCTTTCGCATATGGCGGCAGCTTTGCGTGACTACAAGGCCGACGGCACACTTGACCATAGCTGGCTCGAAGTGATGGACTGGTATGAAAAGCATGACGAGGAGGGTTTCAGCCGTGTGAAGCATGGCCTGATGTTCGACAACAAGCTTGGAGCGCTGGGCGAAAAGTTTGCGGAAAGTCTTTATAAAGGCGACTTGTCGGCTCTCGAAGTCAGTGCGTCGCGACTCGAGCAGTACAGCAGATGCCCGTTTTCTCATTTTGTGATGTACGGGCTGAAAGCGCAGGAGCCGAGGATATATGAAGTCGGCGCCAGAGAGATCGGCGATGTCTATCATAGATGCCTGATGAAGATGTCACAGCAGCTGACCCCTGATCGTGACAGCGGGATGGCGGTCAATGACCCTGATTCGCCATGGATGAAGATAACAAAAGAAGAATGCATGGAACGCATCTGCGATATAATACGAAGCGACTCCCATAACTATAGAGAAGGGATACTTTCATCAGGTCGAGAGGAGTCATACAGGGCAGAACGCATTGCCGAGATCTGCGGCAGCATAGCGTGGTCGATGATACAGCAGGTCAGAAAAGGCAGCATAAGATACATGCGCTTCGAGTATCCGTTTGGCACAGGCAGAGCGCTGCCACCGGTGAGAGTGGACATTGGATCGCAGGAAGTGCTGATCCAGGGCAAGATCGACAGGCTCGACATACTGGAGGGAGTTGCCGGAAAAGATGATGAAACTGCGCATGGTGATGAACACGGCAGCGATGCTGGTGCCCATGACGATGGTGCAGATAACATGAATGGCGATGCAGGCAATATTGCAGGTGTGCAGCATGGCGGAAGAGATAGTGCAGCTGATGGCTCAGCCGGGGAGCGTCATGAAGACAGTGGTCCTTGCGATCCCGAAGCCGAAGCTTCAGTGAGGATAATCGACTACAAGACAGGCAGCGAGACCGTGGCTCCGGAATATTTCATGAAAGGCTACAAACTCCAGCTGATGGTTTACATGAAAGCCGTCGTGGACGCGTACAACGGCAGACTCGAACCGGCGGGCGTGTTTTATTTCAAGATCCGCGACATAGACATGGATGCAGATAATACTTCGATGCCCGCAGACAAAGCCGGACTCGAAAAGAAGCTCGCGGATTCCTACCGGCTTGAAGGGATACTGCTGAATGACGACAGTCTGATAAACTCGATGGACAGCGAGATCGACGGATCGTCACAGGTGATCCCGGTAAAAATAAGCAAAAAAGAAGGTGTGTATGTTCCGGCGGCCGGCGGTTGTCTGATGACTAAGGAAGAATTCAGAGAACTGTACGAGCAGGTGGATATGCATGTGAAACGTATCTGCACTGAACTGTGCGCCGGAAACATCGATATCAAGCCGAAACGCGAGAGCCGCAAAGACATGGAAGGCAATTACAGGACCGCATGCAGATACTGCAGATACAGGAGCATCTGCATGTTCGACACTTCATTTGACGGGTGCAGATATGAAAATGTGTGATTGCCGGTCATATATGTGAGCGCATCGTGACTTGCGCTGCGCTTCATGTGTTTATGCAAAGTTATGCACGTGTATTTTTGTGGGCGCACTTGTTTGGAAAGTGCGGAATGCATATAAATTGTCATTGGGAAGACTGTTTTGTGACAGTCTTATATGCGATTTTCTTCGATGGACATGTGCAGGATGCAGGCAGATGAGACACTGAAATGTGTAATTAATTTGCTGTTTTCAGTTTTTAGCCTGTAAAGTGCCTTTTTCAGCGCCTGGCAGAACATAAATTTGTGCCGCAGATGTATTATAAATTTGCAGTGTCTTACTTGACGTTGCTTTTAATACATAGTAAAATACTGTTATTGATTTTTAGATTTGCCACTGTAGCTCATCTGGCAGAGCAGCACATTCGTAACGTGCAGGTGGCCGGTTCGATCCCGGCCAGTGGCTCCACAAAACTGCGGTATAAGTATCGCAGTTTTCTTTTATATAAGTTATAAGCAAAACCTCGTATTTGATGCGGGGTTTTTTGGTTCTGTTAAAAATGTTGGAAAGCTATATCGTTTGATTTATAAAATAATCAGGATTAATTTTGTATAGTATGTTTACTTTGCATCTGAACTGTGGTATTCTTACACAAAATAATTGAAAATATTCATAAAAGACTGAAAAAGGAGGTGTGCGGATGTTATTTAAAACTTCACAGCAGCATGAGGAATTCAGAGCAAAAATAAGGGAATTTGCTGAGTCTGAATTAAAACCGATTACTTTCATGCTGGATAAAAACAACGAATTTCCTGGAGAAGTAGTAGAAAAACTTGGGAAAATGGGAATCATGGGATTACCTTATCCCAAAGAATATGGCGGCGCAGGTAAGGATATACTGACCTACGCTATTGCGGTAGAAGAACTGGCCAGAATAGATGGAGGAACAGGAGTTATCCTCTCGGCACATGTATCCCTGGGTGCGTATCCTATTTTTGCATTCGGAACCGAGGAACAGAAAAAGAAATATCTCGTTCCTTTGGCGAAGGGAGAAAAAATAGGTGCATTCGGACTTACAGAGCCTAATGCAGGAAGTGATGCAGGCGGCACAGAGACAACTGCAGAGTTAAAAGGGGATCATTATCTGCTCAACGGTGGCAAGATATTTATCACAAATGCAGACAAGGCAGATATTTATGTTGTGTTTGCAGTTACGACGCCGAATATCGGAACAAAGGGAATAAGTGCTTTCATCATCGAAAAGGGATGGGAAGGTTTTGAATTCGGAGATCACTATGATAAGATGGGCATCAGATCATCGACGACAGCAGAACTTATATTCAATGATGTAAAAATCCCGAAAGAAAACCTGCTTGGAAAAGAAGGAGAGGGCTTCAAAATCGCAATGAACACTCTTGACGGAGGTCGTATCGGGATTGCGGCTCAGGCACTGGGTATTGCACAGGGGGCATATGAAGCAGCCGTCGAGTATGCAAAAGAGCGCGAACAGTTCGGTATGCCTATAGCTTTTCAGCAGGCAAACTCTTTCAAAGTCGCCAATATGGCTACAAAACTCAGAGCTGCAAGGTTCCTGGTCTATAGTTCAGCAGAACTCAAGGAAGCTCACGAGCCTTACGGTATGGAGTCTGCAATGGCTAAAATGTATGCTTCGGATATATGCCTTGAAGTTGTCAATGATGCATTGCAGATGCACGGCGGCAACGGATTCCTCAAGGGTATGCAGGTCGAGCGCGCATACAGAGATGCAAAGATCTGCACGATATATGAGGGAACAAACGAAATACAGAGGATCGTCATAGCGTCGCATATACTCGGTAAAGCACCTAAACAAAAGGCAGCAGCTGTTAAAGGAAAAGGTCCGATCACAGGTGCAAGAAAAAAAATAATGTTCAATGATGGAACGGCTGAGGACAAGGTAAACGCACTTGTTGAGGCACTTAAAAAAGAGGGGTTTGATTTTACAGTAGGAATCGATATAAATACACCTGTGAGTGAGGCGGACAGATTAGTAAGTGCCGGCAAAGGCATTGGTGACAGGAAAAACATGAAGCTGATAGAAGAACTTGCGGTACAGGCCGGGGCAGCAGTAGGCTCGTCAAGACCTGTGGCTGAAACTTTGAAGTACCTGCCTCTTAACAGATATGTGGGAATGTCCGGACAGAAATTTAACGGAAACCTTTATATAGCATGCGGTATATCAGGTGCAGGCCAGCATCTCAAAGGGATCAGGGGTGCGACTACGATAGTTGCGATAAACAAAAACCGGAATGCACCGATTTTCAAAAATGCGGATTATGGTATTGTGGGAGACCTCATGGAGATCCTGCCGCTGCTCACGAAGGCACTTGATAACGGAGAACCGAAGAAACCGGCACCGCCTATGGTAAAGATGAGAAAAGCAACGCCGAAAAAAGAAGCACCGCCGTGGTCTATCAATGTATGCCAGGGATGTGGATATGAATATGATCCGGAAGTCGGTGATCCGGAAGGCGGTATATCACCGGGGACTCTGTTCGAGGCACTTCCGCAGGAATGGATCTGTCCCGACTGTGGTGAAAGCAGGGATCAGTTCATAGAAGTGAAGAAGAGAGAGGAGGAACAGCATGTATAATGTACGAAAGGTGACAGAGGATCTTTACTGGATAGGAGCAAATGATCACAGGCTTGCACTTTTTGAAAACATCCACCCTATACCCAGAGGTGTTTCATACAATTCATATCTGCTGCTTGATGAGAAAACTGCTCTTTTTGATACGATAGACTGGTCGGCAGGAAGACAATTCATTGAAAATATAGAAAGTGTGCTAGGCGGTCGTTCGCTTGATTACATGGTGATAAATCATGTGGAGCCGGATCATGCGGCGTCGATAGGTGAAATACTTGTGAGATACCCTGATGTTACTGTGGTCAGCAATGAGAAAGCCTTCATGCTGATGAGCCAGTTCGGATTCGGTATAGGCGAAAACAGAGTGGAAGTGTCAGAAGGTGATGTCATCAGTTTCGGAAAACACACGATCACATTCGTGCAGGCGCCTATGGTACACTGGCCTGAAGCTATGGTATCCTTTGATACAACAAACGGGGTTCTTTTTTCTGCAGATGCGTTCGGATCTTTCGGAGCACTGGATGGGATACTTTTCAGTGATGAGACGGATTTTGACAGAGACTGGATAGATGATGCCAGAAGATACTATACGAATATAGTAGGGAAATACGGTCCTCATGTGCAGGCTCTGCTGCAGAAAGCGGGCGGCATTGACATAAAAATCGTATGCCCGCTTCACGGACCGCTTTGGCGTAAGGATCTGGGCTATTTCATCGAAAAGTATGACAAGTGGAGCCGATACGAACCGGAGGAAAATGGAGTGCTTATAGTTTATGCATCTATGTACGGCAATATGGAAAGCGCAGCGCAGCGGCTTGCCTCGATGCTTACAGCAAAAGGGGTTGAAAAGATCGCAGTGTATGATGTTTCGAACACCCATGTTTCTCATCTTATTGCTGAGACTTTCAAATACAGTCACATAGTGCTCGCCTCGGTTACGTACAACCTGGGAATATATCCGATGATGCACAATTATCTGATGGATATGAAAGCACTGAACATGCAGAACCGTACAGTTGCTGTCATGGAGGGCGGATCATGGGCTCCTAAGGCAGGTGTGCTGATGGAGGAACTGCTCGATGAAATGAAGCAGATGACAGTTCTGAATGAAAAAGTGACAGTGCTTTCGACGTTGGGCGAGAGCAGCGCAGTCGAGATGGAACAGATGGCCGATGCGATAGTAGAATCGCTGGGCGTTTGATGAGTGTTTAGTGCTCTCATAAAATATTTCGGCCGGAACGGTCGGAAATCTCTATAGTTTACAGCAGGGGCGGATTTTTATCTAAAAAAAGATTTTTGCTGATTATAAAATCCGCCTCTTGAATTTCATCCTCGGGAAGTTAGAAAATGCTGCGGCGGAGAAAAGAATTCTTATCTCATTTTTGTGTAGAAGTGCCGCTGTGTGAAGCATCAGCTGGGTGTAAAGGTTGGGATCAGCTAATGGCTCTTAAGGATAAAAAGTTATTTTGCATATTTAGGAGAAAAAATGATCTGAATATTGAATAAACGGGTTTTATGATATATAATCGTCTAAATGATAAGAGACTGCTCTGCAGTCGTAAAAATGCGGGGAATTAGCGCAGCTGGGAGCGCGTATGACTGGCAGTCATGAGGTCACGGGTTCGAACCCCGTATTCTCCACCATGAAAACCCTGTAAACCATATGAGCTGGCTGCAGGGTTTTGTGATTTTTCAGTGTTAATAAGGCATAAAATGGTTATATTAATTGTAAGATGTATGCTAATATATAGGCAGCACTTCTCGGATCGGATTTTTGCCGGCGTCGGTGATGTGCACAGGGTGTAACCTGATGTCGGCGTTGCCGACACACTAATGAAGCACCGCAGGGGTGTAACCTGATGTCGGCGTTGCCGACACACTAATGAAAGGAGAGGCGGTAATGGAAAAAACAAAAATTTTACCACTGGCGGCAGCAGGACTGGGCATTGCAGCAGGAGCGCTGTCGGGACTTTACTTCAGGAGATTCAAATCACTTGCGACGATCAGACAGCTGACTTTTTACAAAGACTACAACTTGTATCGTATGGATGTCAAACACAGATATAGTATAGATAACATTATAAAGCATGGCATAGAAGATGATCAGTCGTTAACGGACGCAGTGATCAGAGAATCGATGCCGGGACTGCCAATAAAAATGAAAGCGCCAAACTTCGGATGCAGTGCCTTTTGCATAAAAGATATGGCAGAGCATACCCTGATGGGGCGCAGCTATGACTTCAAGAATGATACTTCCGCATTGCTGGTGTACTGTGCACCGAAGGACGGATACCGCTCAGTTGCATTTGCAGCACTTGACAATATTTCAGCCAATGAAGCGGACAGTAGCATCAGAACTAAAATCGCATGCCTGACAGCACCATTCATATGTCTCGACGGCATGAATGAAAAGGGCGTTTCGATAGCGGTGCTGACCCTTGACAGCGAACCTACACGACAGCAGACAGGCAGACCTGTGATAGCAACGTCCCTGCTGATAAGGCTCGTGCTTGACAGGGCAGCGACTACAGAAGAAGCGATACAGCTGATAAGAGGCTATGATATGTTCGCCACAAGCGGTCGTGATTACCATTTTTATATAACAGATGCGTCGGGTGACAGCCGCGTAGTGGAATACGACTGCGACAGTCCATACAGAGAACTTACAGTAACGCCGGTAAGGACAGTTACTAATTTTTATGAAATGTACAAAAATCACGTGCAGCCAAATCAGAAAAACGGCATCTACGGACACGGCCGAGAGCGCCATGACGTAATCGAAGAGATTCTTGACACGAATAAAGAAGCACTGACGGCTTCGGTTGCGTGGAAAGCACTCAAGGCGGCATCGCAGGAACCGCGGAAGGATGACGTCACCAGCAACACGCAGTGGTCGATTCTTTACAACAACACGGATCTTACGGCTGAGATAGTGATAAGGAGGGATTGGGACATGATCACGAAATATTATCTCAGCACCAACAGAATAGGCTGAAATGCGAAAAAATCCGGGCGCAGGCCGGGCATCTGCGCAGGAATACGGGTGCGTAGAAATACACGGAGAAGCAAAGAGAGGAAAGGATATGACGTTTTACGACAGAAAGCTGGTCAGGATGACGGCAGTGACTCCCGAAGGAGATGATGTAAGGCTGCAGCTTCCGGTGGCAGCTGTAAAGCGACTGATAAATCAGGCGGGAAAGCTGCCGCTGCCGGACGATATGGTTCAGGGAATAGATACGGCGGAGCTTATAGAAATAATCGGGACCTGTTTTGAAGCTGAGACCGAAGGTGAGCTGCTCAACGTGAGCGCATCTAATGGAGCGAAATTCCACGTATCGATAGGCGATTAGAAAAGGGAGCAGTGAAAAACGGGATATGAAAATAATAATAAAGACAAAAGACACTGATATTTCGATGCCTGTGCCGCTGGTTATGGCCGACATGGCAATCAGGACAGTTCCGGACAAGGTGTTCCGCAAGGCGGCCGAAAAGCTCGGCAGGCCGTACGACTGTCTGGTAAGCAGGGAAATGATATCGCTGATGTTTTCGGAATGCAGAGATGTCTTCAGAGGCTGCAAAGGCCTGGAAATACTGCATATCGAGGGGCATGACGGCACGTTAATCTCGATAACTCTTTAAAGTTGTCTGACAAAGCTGTTTGACATCATGCGGTTTCGCACAGAAACTGCAGCAGGACAGGCAGAGAAAGGAACAGTAATATATGAAATCATTAAAACTCAGCAGGACAGCGGCACTTGCCGTGATTCTGGTGCTGATGGCGGCAAGTCTGTGCGCATGCGCATCAGATGCAGGCGGCGGTTCCGGGGCGCTTTCGGCAGAGGGAGAGCTTACGGTGCATTTTCTAGATGTCGGGCAGGCGGACTCAACGCTGCTTGTGTCGGATGGAGAAGCGGTGCTCATCGATGCAGGCAACAGAGATGATGCGGCGTTCATAACCGGATATCTTGCGGATCAGGGAATAGATCACCTGAAGTACATAGTTTTCACTCATCCGCATGAGGATCACATAGGTTCCGGCGAAGCGGTGATTGCGGCGGTAGACGTAGACAGGATATTCATGATGGACGGATACGATGAAGGCGTCGAGGGATATCTGAAACGCGCGATAGACGATCAGGGCATAGAGACAACGGCACCTGATCCGGGAGATACCGCACAGTTCGGCGAGTGCCGGATAGATTTTCTCGGACCCGTGAGCGAGCATGGCGACGAGAATGATAATTCGATATGCCTTAAAGTTACGCACGGAGACACGTGTATAATGTTTACGGGTGATGCCGGGTCGTCTTCCGAGCGAGAGCTCATAGAAAGCGGCGCGGATCTCGAAGCAGACGTGTTCCAGGCAGGGCATCACGGCAGCAGCACCTCAAACAGCTACTATTTCCTGCGCGAGGTAAATCCGAGATATGTTGTGATATCGTGTGGAAAAGACAACATGTACGGTCACCCGCATGAAGAGGCACTGAGCAGATTCAATGACCTCGGGGCGGAAGTCTTCAGAACGGATGAGCAGGGCACAGTGATAGCGACCGATGACGGCAGTCATATAACATTCAACTGTAAGGGAAAAAAGTCCGACAGGGAATATACCGAGGATCAGCAGGAAGCGAACTATATAGGAAATGTGAATTCCAAGAAGTATCACCTGCCGAACTGCAGCGGACTGCCTGATGAAAAGAACAGAGTGTATTTCATGAGCGTGGAAAACGCAGAAAACGAGGGATACGAGCCTTGCGGCAGATGTCACCCGGACAGATGAAGTATGTAAATCATGCAGATATGGAAAAAGCTGCACATGGCTGGACACTATAGGGTGTCTGTCATGGCAGCTTGTTTTTTTTGCGTGCAGATTTTTTATGTGTAAAGCTGCAGCTCGCAGCTGTTTCAGCATACTAGCATATTCATGCTGAAAATGACTTGGTTCGTATCATTGACTCCTGGAACCGGATTACGGAATCAGTTGTTTTGCAGATCATTTATCAGTTCATCGACATCCTGATATGTTTTGGAATCTGTCGATGACGGATTTACAGGTGACGGATTCTTTGATGTTCCGAAAATCAGGAAGAATATCACCGCAATGACTGCGATGGCAGCGACTATGATGCCAAACGTTATAATAGATTTTTTCAGTTTCTTCTTCTTTTCAGCGTCAGCTGGATCCGGTTCCGATGCAGTGTCTGCGTCAGCATCATCTGAAGGGTGTATTTCAGATGATCGTACGCTGCCAGTAAAGACGATCGCATCTTTAGTGTCAGCAGATTGTTTTGTCGCAGCGTTCCCAGACACTTCAACCGGTGTTTCAGCGATTTCGTCTGCCTGCGGGATGTTTTCTGCCGGAGACATATTACCCGCTTTCTGTGCAGCTTTTTCAGCTTTTGCTCGCTCTTTTGCGGCCTTTTTTTCAGCTCTGAGACGTTCTTTTTCAGTTTTTTTCTCCGCTTTAAGTCTTTCCTTTTCAGCTTTCTTTGCAGCCTTTGGATCGGCTTCTTCGGTGAAAGGCTCCTGTTCAGCAGCTGGTGTCTGTGCATCTGGGTACATGTCCGGTGCAGCGTATTGCGGCTGTGCAAAGTTTTCCGCCGGTACCTGCTGTGGTGTGAAAGATCCTGCCGGCGGCTGCGGCTGTGCAGCAGCGTTTTGCGCAGGTGCATCTGCTGCAGGTGCAAAAGTCTGCGGAGCAGTTCCGGCGCCGGGAGCAGCATATTTTTCATGGTGCGCAGCAGCTGTATCGTGTGCCTTGCGCTTTTCCTCCATAGCGCGTACCTGACCAAAAATGACAGCCAGTGTCTTTGCATCTTTTTCCTCATAAGGAACAGCTTTTACCTCGTTATCGTAAACGAATGTATAGACACGGTTGAGCTGGTCATTTCTCACGCCCGACATATTTATATAAAAATATTCTCTGCCGTTAAGTGTAACACTTTTTGTAGTAAATTGCGTTTTTTGCGCTCCGGATATTATTTCTATAGTTTTCATGTCATAAACCTCAATTCTTTGTAAAAACATTGAAAAATAGGGTTTCTAATAAATTATATCACCATTATGGTAACCTTTTTGGGCACTAAAAGTCAATAAAAATGTGATAAAATTACAAATTAAGGAAGACAAAGTTGCGCAATGATGTTATAATATAAAATAATTGTTTATTTCGCATTACTAAATAATGAGAAGAAAAAGAGGTTATAGATATGAACAAGAACGCATTGACTGAACAAAGACGGGAAACGGTTATTGGTCTTCTTAAGAATATGAACATTAAGAAAAGCACCGTTGGTGGATTTGACAAAGACGATGTATACGAATGCATGCAGAAGCTGTGTGACTTGTACGAAAATAACATAGAGGAATTAGAGAATGCCTATGAGGCAGAGATCGGTGAGCTGAAAGAAAAGTATCAGAAGTACGATGATAACAACGATCTGTATGTTAGCCTTATCATGGAAGCCAAGAAGAGCAGCAACGAGATAATCAATCAGGCGAAGACAGAAGTGGAGACTATTCTCACGGAAGGAAGAGAACAGGTCGCAAGGCAGGAAAAAGAGCTCGAACAGATGCGCAACGGCATGGAAGCTGAAAAAGATGCGATAACAACAGAACTCAATGCTTCAAGGGAAGCTGTAGAAGCAGAGAAGGCTGCGATGCGAGCAGAAGTCGCTGCCGAGAGGGAAAAGGCTGAAGCGCTCAAAAACAAATACAGACAGCAGCTCAATTCTATGAAGGAAGAATTTGCTGAGATCAAAACGAATATCCTGAGGACTGCCGGAAAGGTGGACAGCCTCAAGAGCAAGCTTTCTGACGGTGAAGCGGTTACCTGGAGCGTTACAGAAAATCTCGATGCAGTGGATTTTCCTGTAGCGGGAGATGGTGTCGAAGAGATAACGCTTTCTGACTATACGGCAGACGATGCAGCAGAAGTCCAGACTGCGGACGTGGCGGCAGAGGTGCTGTATCCAGAATCGGCAGAAGAAGTACATACTGAATCGGCGGCACCGTTCATAGTGGATTCCCCGTTTACATCAGAACCGGTTTATGAAGAACCTGTGTCAGCTCCTGTTGTTGAAACAGCGACAGTGACTGAACAACAGACTTCAGATCTCAGACTCGAAGATCTGATCCCTGAACAGGATCCTATCGCAGCGGCAGAAAACGCAGTGCAGGGTATGGATTTCAATACTGTGAACATGGGTATGCCTGAAGCCGGTGCAGCTCCGGTACTCGACGGTGAAGATTCAGGTGAAATATCTTTTGAAGGACTTGAAGAACTTTTCGGAGAAGACAAATAGTTGACAGGTCGGCAGGCTGCGTATGCAGCATATATTGGAATATAGATTGATTGGATATGGAAGAATTAAAAGAGAAGATACTAAAAGAAGGCGTAGCGATAGGGACAGAAGTGGTCAAGGTCGACAATTTCCTCAATCATATGCTTGATGTTGAATTTCTGGATCGTATAGGCCAGGAATTTGGTAAAAGGTTTGCAGATTGCAAAGTAGATAAGATACTGACTGTAGAGGCGAGCGGCATAGCTGTGGCATGTCTTGCGGCAAAATATTTCGGGTATCCGTCTGTTGTTTTTGCAAAAAAAGCTGCACCCAGCACGATGATAGAAGGTGCTTATGAAGCTGACGCAAAGTCTTTTACAAAAGGAACGGTATCGAAGTTCAGAGTTTCGCATAAATTCCTGAATGAAGGTGAGCGGGTTCTGATAATAGATGATTTTATGGCACACGGAGAAGCTTCGATGGCTCTCACCGAACTCGTCAGACAGGCGGGCGGCGAGGTCGTCGGGATTGGTGCTGTTATTGAAAAAGGCTTTCAGGGCGGAAGCCGGAAGCTCAGAGACAAAGGCTACAGAGTCGAGTCGCTTGCGGTTATAGAGAAGATAACGGATGGTGTTATCACATTTGCCTGAGCCGAACATATATAATGCTGGGATACAGGCAGGGTACGGCATATTGTTGCGTCCTGCCTGCTTTTTAGTATAGAATGCCCGATATACATGGCGGCCGATTCTCAAGTTCAAAATTTTGCGAAATACTTCGAATTTTAGTTGACACTGTCAGCGCAAGAGGGTAAACTCAGTATGTGGTCATACGGCCATAAATAAAAGCTGCCAGTATAAGCACGAAGATATGGACAGTGCGTTTCTACCGTAACGCCTTAGTTACGACTATTGGCTGATTTAGGAAAGATCACGGTCTTTAGTAAGATTAATAAGTGCATTCTTTCGCAGCAGCAGTTGGCGACGTAGATATTGGCAGACAGGTTTTTTGACCTGTCTTTGTTATTGCGCATGAAATATCATTTTAGATATTTCCCCGTTTAGGCAGGGTGAGCCGGTATGTCAGCGAGTCAGCACCGGAAGTGACCGGAAAGCCGGAACTTGCTGATTGTTATCTAATTTATTTTCACTTTAAGGAGGAAAAAATGAAAAAGAAAGTATTATCATTAGTACTTGCACTTATGATGATTTTCGCATTCTCAGCAACACTTACAGGATGCGGATCCGGAAGTGGCTCCGGGGATTCAGACTTCAAGGTTGGATTCATTTGTCTGCATGACGAGAACTCAACTTACGACAAGAACTTCATAGACGCTGCTAATGCTGCATGTGACGCACTTGGTGTAGAAGCTGTTATCAAGACAAACATCCCTGAAGGTCAGGAATGCTACGATGCTGCAGCTGAACTGGTAGATGCAGGATGCGGAATCATATTCGCAGACTCTTTCGGACATGAAGACTTCATGATCCAGGCTGCAAAGGACTTCCCGGATGTACAGTTCTGTCACTCAACAGGCACAAAAGCGCACACGGAAAAGCTTGACAACTATCACAATGCATTCGCTTCTATCTATGAAGGAAGATACCTCGCAGGCGTTGCTGCAGGAATGAAGATCAATGAAATGATCGAAAACGGAGACATAACTGCAGATCAGGCAAAAATCGGATATGTAGGCGCTTACACATATGCAGAAGTAGTATCGGGATACACTTCATTCTTCCTGGGAGCTCGTTCAGTGTGTGAATCAGCTACTATGGAAGTGACATTCACAGGTTCATGGTATGACGAAGCTCTGGAAAAAGAAGCTGCAAACAAGCTTATCAACGACGGATGCGTACTCATTTCGCAGCACGCTGACTCGATGGGAGCTCCTACAGCATGTGAAAAGAAAGGTGTTCCAAACGTTTCATACAACGGAAGCACACAGGATGCATGCCCGAACACATTCATCGTTTCATCAAAGATCAACTGGCAGCCTTACTATGAATATGCGATCAAAGCTGCTCAGGACGGCGAAGCTATCGACACTGACTGGACAGGAACTCTGGAGACCGGATCAGTTGAACTCACAGACATCAATGAAGACGTTGCTGCAAAGGGAACTGCAGATGCTGTCGAAGACGTCAAGGCTAAGCTTGAGTCAGGCGAACTCCAGGTATTTGATATCACAAAGTTCACCGTTGACGGAAAGACAGTTGATTCATACAAGGCAGATGTAGATACGGATGCCGACTACACTGCTGATACAGAAGTTATCAAGGATGGAGCATTCCTCGAATCCACGTTCAGATCAGCTCCTTACTTCGATCTCAAGATAGACGGAATCACACTGCTGGATACAAAGTTCTAAGCAGAAAATGATATAATGAAATATACCAGCGAAAGCCCCGGTCAAGCCGGGGTTTTCGTGGTAATAATGCTTTTGCATATTGCAGAGGAAAGGACAGCTTTTAGAGAAACAGCAGAAAACTGTTCGAAACTTTGGAAATGTGTTTTTCTATGCGATATGAAAAAATGATATTTAACTATTTAACAGAAAGGTGTTGATCAGTTTGGCCAATAGAGAAGTGGCTGTGTCCATGAGGGACGTTACTAAAACATTTGGCACGGTAAAAGCCAATAACAAAGTCAATCTTGACATTTACCGCGGAGAGATCCTGTCACTGCTTGGAGAAAACGGCAGCGGCAAGACTACCCTTATGAACATGCTCTCCGGAATCTACTATCCCGACGGTGGAGAAATCTATATCAACGGTGAGCTTGCATCGATCCATTCGCCGAAAGAAGCATTCGATTACGGCGTGGGAATGATATACCAGCATTTCAAGCTGGTCGATGTATTTACTGCAGCAGAGAATATAGTGCTCGGTCTCAAGGAAGAAGGAAGGCTGGATCTGAAAAAAGCATCCGAGAAAATACATGCTATATGTGACATGTACGGATTCGATATAGATCCGGATCAGAAAATATACAATATGTCGGTTTCGCAGAAGCAGACTGTAGAGATCGTAAAGGTGCTTTACCGTGGTGCGGATATACTTATACTGGACGAGCCTACGGCAGTTCTCACTCCGCAGGAGACGGAAAAGCTTTTTGCAGTGCTGAGAAACATGAAGGCTTCGGGCAAGACAGTAGTTATAATCACGCATAAGCTTCACGAGGTAATGTCGATATCAGACCGTGTGGCCGTTCTGAGAAAAGGCGAATTCATAGGTGAAATGATCACTGCAGAAACTAATGAGCAGGAAATGACTAACATGATGGTGGGCAGAGCTGTACAGCTCAATATAGACAGGCCTGAACCTGTCGATCCGAAACCTCGTATAAAGGTGGAAGGCCTTACTGTCAGAAGTGCAGACGGAATACTCAAGCTTGATGATGTTTCGTTCACTGCAAATTCCGGGGAGATCCTGGGGATCGCAGGCATTTCGGGATGCGGCCAGAAAGAACTGCTGGAAGCAATAGCAGGGCTGCAGCCGGTAGAACGCGGAACAGTGCAGTACATCGACGCTGACGGGCAGCCGGACGAGCTTATAGGCAAAGACCCGCTGCAGATCGCGTCGATGGGAGTAGCTCTTTCATTCGTACCTGAAGACAGACTAGGCATGGGCCTTGTAGGCAACATGGATCTTACGGACAACATGATGCTGAGATCATTCCGAAAGGGAAAATCGATATTCACAGACAGAAAAACTCCGAGAAAGCTTGCAGAGAAAGTCGTAGACGAACTGGAAGTCAGTACGTCCAGCCTTTCCACACCGGTAAGAAAGCTTTCCGGCGGCAACGTGCAGAAAGTACTCGTAGGAAGAGAGATCGCATCGGCGCCTACAGTGCTGCTTTCCGCATACATAGTGAGAGGTCTTGATATAAATTCATCATATACGATATACGATCTGCTTAACCAGCAGAAGAAGAAAGGTGTAGCTGTCATTTACGTAGGCGAAGACCTTGACGTTCTGATGGAGCTAAGTGATAGGATACTCGTCCTTTGCGAAGGAAAGGTCAGCGGGCTCGTAGATGGCAGGACAGCAGACAAGAACCAGATAGGTATGATGATGACTAAGCTTGGCGGAGGTGAAGAAAATGAGTAAACAGAATAAAGAGCCGCTTTTCCATATCACCAAGCGAAAAGAACTGCCTCTGGCAAAGACGTGGGCGATAAGGATAGGCTCGATAGTCGCAGCGCTGATAGTGTGTGCGATAGTTACGACGGCGATGACAGGACTTGATCCGTTCAGTGTTTTTGGAACGATATTTTACGGCGCGGTGGGAACAGAGCGAAAAGTGTGGATCCTTCTTAAGGAGCTGGCGCTCCTTCTCAGCGTGGCACTGGCGCTTACTCCTGCATTTAAGATGAAATTCTGGAATCTGGGCGGCGAAGGTCAGATCCTGATGGGTGCATGGGCAACAGCTCTGTGCATGATATATATGGGTGACACGATTCCGAGCGGTCTGCTCATACTGATATGTCTCGCGGCGGCAGTGCTGAGCGGAGCGATCTGGGCGATGATACCGGCGTTTTTCAAGGCTAAATGGAACACTAACGAGACGCTGTTCACGCTGATGATGAACTACGTGGCGATCCAGCTGGTCGCATATTTCGTAATGATATGGGAAGTGCCGAAAGGTTCAGGAAAAGTAGGTATCATAAATCAGTCTTCCATGTCGGGGTGGCTGCCGTACATAGGCACGAACAGCTACCTGTTCGTAATAATATTCGTGGCGATAATCACGGCCGGCATGTACATGTATCTCAAATACAGCAAGCATGGATACGAGATCGCTGTAGTGGGCGAAAGCCAGAGAACTGCAAGCTATGTTGGAATAAAGGTCGACAGAGTCATCATCAGAACACTTCTGCTGAGCGGAGCGATCTGCGGATTTACAGGATGGATGATCGTGTCGGGTGTAGACCATACGATAACGACGACGCTCGCCGGAGGCAGAGGCTTCCTGGGCATCATGGTGTCGTGGCTCGCACAGTTCAACGTTATCGCGATGGTGTTTGCAAGTCTGCTGCTGGTTTTCCTCGAGCAGGGTGCAGGCGAAATATCAACGAGCTTCGGACTCAACCAGTCCTTTGCTGATATACTGACAGGAATAATCCTGTTCTTCATCATAGGATGCGAGTTTTTTATAAATTACAAGGTACATATCAGAAAGAAATCAGGAAAGGAGGAAGCGTAAATGTTTGATATAGTTTCATTTATACCGCGTGCAATAGTGCAGGGTATGCCGCTCCTGTTCGGATGTACAGGGGAGACTATCTCGGAAAAAGCGGGAAGTCTGAACCTCGGTATACCGGGAGTGATGTATGTCGGAGGCATATGCGGAGTTATCGGTTCGTTCATTTATGAACAGAACTGCAGCGGTGACCTCAATCCTTTCCTCGCTGTCTTCATACCGATGCTGACGTGCTGTCTCGGCTCAATGCTGATGGGGCTTATCTTCAGTGTGCTGACAGTTACGCTCAGAGCTAATCAGAATGTTGTAGGTCTTGCTATGACTACATTTGGAGTGGGTTTTGGAAACTTTTTCGGCGGATCGCTGATGAAGCTGACAGGAAGTTCAGTTCCTTCGATCGCTCTTTCACGTACAAGCGAGTATTTCAGCAGGACGCTTCCGTTTGCCGATGATCTTGGGTGGTTCGGCAAGATATTCCTGTCCTACGGATTCCTTACATATCTTGCGATTGCGATCGCTATAGTGACAGCATATGTTCTTGGACATACCAGGACCGGACTGCAGCTGCGTGCGGTAGGCGAAAATCCGGCAACTGCAGATGCGGCCGGCATAGACGTAAACAAATATAAATATTTTGCTATCTGCATCGGATGTATTATCGCCGGTCTGGGCGGACTGTTTTATGTAATGGACTATGCCAGCGGAGTATGGTCGAATGATGCTTTCGGAGACAGAGGATGGCTTGCGATCGCGCTGGTCATATTCACACTGTGGAAACCAAACATCGCGATATTCGGCTCGATACTGTTCGGAGGTCTGTATATCCTTCACCTGTTCATTCCGGGAGCAGGCATGGCGGCAAAGGAGCTTTACAAGATGCTGCCGTATATAGTAACGATAGTTGTACTCGTGTTTACGAGCATCAGAAAGAGAAGAGAGGATCAGCCGCCGGAAAGTCTGGGTCTGCCGTATTTCAGAGAAGACCGCTGACGGACGGACATGTGAAACTCTGCTGTATAATGAACATAATAAAAAGTGCCGGCTGCCGGGAAGCAGCGGGCACTTTTGTATAAGGAAAACCCGCATAGACGCGGGTAATATTTTTTTGTTGGAAAACACTTCGCCAGGTAGTCCGCAATGGCTGACCTGATGACATTGCGGTCTTTTCGACGGGATGTATATAAATCGACAAGATTGCCGGGGCGGCTATGCCAGACTATTTCCCTTCGTATGAAATCACTGTGTCGATAGAATGATCGCCAAGAACCTGACGACCGTTGAGCCCCTTGAGCTCAAGCAGACACACTATCTTTACGACCGACGCACCTAGTTGTTCGAACAAGCGTGTTGCAGCATTCAGAGTGCCGCCTGTTGCGATCAGATCATCTATAAGGACGACTCTCGCTCCCGGTTTGACATCGTCTTTATGGATCTCGATCTCGGCCGTGCCGTATTCCAGCTCAAAAGAAGCACTTACAGTTTCTCTTGGAAGCTTGCCTTTTTTTCTGACAGGAATGAATGGTTTCCCCAGATTGTAGGCGATAGGCATACCGAAAAGAAATCCTCTTGATTCGAGTCCGGCGATGATATCAAATTCGACGCCGTCGAGCTTTTCCTGCATCTGGTCGACAGCGAGCTTCAGCCCTTCAGCGTCGCAGATGACAGAAGTGATATCACGGAATATGATGCCCGGTTCAGGAAAGTCGGGAATACTTGTTACATAATCTTTTACAGTTTTCATTTTACTGACCTCATTGCTGATAAATACTACATTTATTTTTGAAGTGGAAAAGCGCACGCTTTCCGAAGTGAAAGCTTAATGGTTCCGAAAAATCGGAGAAGTGTAATTTTCCAAGACGGAAAACTTCGAAAAGTCCATGTTTTTCCAAACAGAATAATCGTACCACAGCGCAGGTGAAATAACAATAAGGAAAAAAGGAAATGCGCAGTACAAGTCGAAGGTTATGTGGTAGAATGATTGTACCATCAATAACGGCATTGCCGTATGGAAAAATGATAATGGAGGGAATCACAATGATATATGTACATCTTGCAGAAGGATTTGAAGAGGTCGAGGCACTTACGGTAGTGGATATCCTCAGGAGAGCGGAGGCTGATGTGAAGACCGTTTCGATAACGGGCAGCAGAATGGTTACGGGAACTCACGGAATCCCGGTAGAAGCGGAGATGCTGTTCGAAGACGCTGACTATGACAAGTGTGAAATGATCGTACTGCCGGGCGGACTGCCGGGATCGACAAATCTGCAGGCTCATGAAGGTCTGAAGGCTAATATCAAAGCTTTTGCATCAGCAGGAAAGAAACTGGCAGCGATATGTGCAGCACCGATGGTCTTCGGCTCGTGCGGCATACTTGACGGCAAAAAAGCAACGATATACCCGGGCATGGAGGAATACCTCACGGGAGCTGAACCGACAGGCAAAGCCGTAACAGTGGACGGCAGCATCATCACAGGACAGGGGCCTGCTCTTGCGATGGAATTCGCGCTCGCCATTGCGGAAAATGTGAAAGGAAAGGAAATGGCGGATGCTGTAGCTGAAGATCTGCTGTATGATAGAAAATGATCGATCTGGACAGATTCAGAAGTGATATCCACAAGGTGGATCTCCACATACACACATTTTACTCTGATGGCGAGTCGAGCCCGGCAGGGATCGTAAAAACCGCAGCCGGGTCAGGATACAAAGCTATCGCGATAACAGACCATGACGGCACAGGTGGTGTGAAAGAGGCTGTTGCGGCAGGCCGGCAGTCTGATATCGAAGTGATAACGGGCATCGAGCTGTCAACAGAAATGAACGGTACAGGGCTGCATATCCTGGGCTACGGTTTCGATCCGGACGATGCCGCTCTCAATGATGTGCTCGCAGATCTTACTGAAAAGCGCGATCAGAGGAATCGCAGACTCATAAATGTTCTGAATGAGATGGGCTTCGACATTTCTCTCGACGAACTGAAGAAGGGCAGACCGGGCACATTCATCGGGAAGCCGGTAATTGCAAGAGCTTTAGCGGATAAAGGTTATATGGAAACTTACGAGGAAGCCTTCGAGGGCGATCGTTTTTTCGGGAGTCCCAAGGCTCGGGCGGTGAAAAAAGAAAAACTGCAGGCGGTAAAAGCGATACAGCTTATAAGTGCTGCAGGCGGAATCGCGGTGCTGGCGCATCCTATACAGACTCGGCACATAGGCAATCTCGGCTCAGAGGAGTTTTACATGAATATCGAAAAGATCATCAGTAGGCTCAAAGCGCAGGGGATCAGAGGACTCGAGTGTTATCATCCGGATCAGGACAAGGCGCAGACAGCGAGATTCATCGAACTTGCAAAGAAATATAATCTGAGCATAACGCGCGGCTCGGATTTTCACGGAGCCGATTACAGCAACGCAAAACCTACGGCATGAAAGGCATAAAAACATAAGCTTGACCTCAGACAACGGGTATAAAAACTTCTTTCTGTGAATATATAAGTAATATATGGGGACAATAACTCTGGAAAGTATTTCCTGATCACTGCAAAGCCGTGATGTGAAATACATGCATCACCTGGAGCGAATGTCGGCGGAAGCCGCTCGCGAAAGGAAAACTCACAGAAGGAAGAAAGTTTATGAGATTCTTGAAAGAAAACACGGTGCCCGTCCCCCGGTGGGGAAAGATGATTTTGACTGCAGCATTTACAGTGCTGATGGCTGCCTCGGTGGCAGCCGGCATAGTGACGGCGCCAGAAGAAACTGAGATCCCTGTGCTCCTTGCGAACGGAGAGGTGATCACACCGCCGTGGTATATAATGGTCGACGGGGAAAAAATCGCGCTCGTCGATTCGCAGGAGACTGCACAGGAAGTTCTGGAGAATGTGATCTCTGGATACGACGACGGGCAGAACGAAGTACTCGATATAGAAGTCAGGGAGGAAACGTCTGTTGAAGAAATGCAGATAAGAAACGGGGACGATCCTCCGGATATACTGACGGCAGATGAAGCTGCGGAAGTGCTGCTGAGCGGCAATTCCGGCGAAAGCTATCTCACAGTGGTGACGACAGAAGAGCAGACCAGGCAGGAACCTGTGGAATTCCTTCAGGAGTACAAGCCTCAGTCTGATATGTATATAGGTCAGCAGAAGGTCAAACAGGAAGGTCGTGAAGGCAGACGTGAAGTGACCAGCAGGATAGTGAAGGAAAATGGGAAGCAGGTTGAGGAAGAGATACTTGAAGAGGAGCTTCTTGAGGAGCCTCAGGATAGGATAATTTTGACTGGAACTAAGATATATGACGGATATGGCGGAGGCAGCTCGGATTACCGTGGCGACAATGTTTCATACGATCCCGATGCAGTTTATGCAAAGCTGGGCATGCCGATCAGTCAGGTTTATGTCTCGTCGGACTTCGGCTGGCGATGGGGCAGGATGC